>CALFEM010000486.1 GCA_937950105.1 uncultured Alphaproteobacteria bacterium
CACCGAGATCTACACTCTTTCCCTACACGACGCTCTTCCGATCTGGCGTCCGCGACCACCCGACGGGCCGCCTTCCTGCAGATCCATGGCCCGCTTCTCGGACGCCATCGGATCGTGCTCGATGATCTCGCCCTTGAAGATCCAGACCTTGATGCCGATGATGCCGTAGGCCGTCGTCGCCTTGGCGTAGCCGAAGTCGATATCGGCGCGCAGCGTGTGCAGCGGCACGCGGCCTTCGCGATACCACTCCGTTCGCGCGATCTCGGCGCCGCCGAGACGGCCGGCCACGTTGATGCGGATGCCGACGGCGCCGGCGCGGATCGCCGACTGCACGGCCTTCTTCATGGCGCGGCGAAAGGCGATACGGCGCTCGAGCTGCTGGGCGATACCCTCGGCCACCAGCACGGCGTCGATCTCGAACTTGCGCACTTCGACGATGTTGAGGTGAACCTCGCTCGCCGTCAGGCGCGCCAGCTCGAGGCGCATCTTCTCGATGTCGGCGCCCTTCTTGCCGATCAGCACGCCCGGACGAGCGGTGTGCACGGTGACGCGGCACTTCTTGTGCGGACGCTCGATGACCACCTTCGAGATGCCGGCCTGGCGCTGCTGCTTCATGATGTGCTCGCGGATCTTCATGTCCTCGAGCAGCAGCTTGCCGTACTCGCCGCGATCGGCGAACCAGCGGCTGTCCCACGTGCGGTTGATGCCGACGCGCAGACCGACGGGATTGACTTTCTGACCCATTACTCGGCCTCCTTCTTCGCAGCCGGCGCCTTGCCCTTGGGCGCGCCCTTCGCTGCGGCTTTCTTCGCCGGCTTTTCGTCCTCGGCATTCTCGCGCACCACGACGGTGATCTGCGAGAACGCCTTCGTCACCGACGCGGCGCGGCCACGGCCACGCGCGTGGAAGCGCTTCATGATCAGGTTCTTGCCGACGTAGGCCTCGGCCACCACCAGCTCGTTGACGTCGAGCCCGTGGTTGTTCTCGGCATTGGCGACGGCGGAGACCACGCACTTGCGCACCTGGTCGGCGATACGCTTCCTCGAGAACTCGAGGTCGGCGATCGCCTGGTCCACCTTCTTGCCGCGGATCATGCCGGCGACGAGGTTGAGCTTCTGCGGGCTGACGCGCAGGTTGCGCGCCACCGCCTGCGCCGCGTTGGCCGGGAGTCGGCGCTCGGTCTTCGGCTTGCTCATTACTTCCTCACAGCCTTCTTGTCGCCGCCATGACCCGGGAACGAGCGGGTCGGCGCGAACTCGCCGAGCTTGTGGCCCACCATGTCCTCGCTGACGCTGACGGGCACGTGCTTGTGACCGTTGTAGACGCCGAACGTCAGGCCGACGAACTGCGGCAGGATCATCGAGCGGCGGCTCCAGGTCTTGATGACCTCGTTGCGCCCCGAGGAGCGCACCTTCTCCGCCTTCTTGAGAAGGTATCCGTCGACGAACGGACCTTTCCAGACTGAGCGTGACACGAGCTATTCTCCTTCGCCCGGGGCGATTAGTTCTTCTTCAGATGACGGCTGCGCACGACGAACTTGTCAGTCGACTTGTTCTTGCGCGTCTTGGCACCCTTGGTCGGCTTGCCCCAGTGCGTCGCCCAGTGCTTGCCGCCGTTGGTACGGCCGCCGTTGGGATGGTCGATCGGGTTCATGGTGATGCCGCGCACGGTCGGGCGGCTGCCCTTCCAGCGCGTGCGGCCGGCCTTGCCGGTCACCGCGTTCGAGTGATCGGGGTTCGACACCGCGCCGATCGAGCCCATGCACTCGGCGCGCACCTTGCGCGTCTCGCCCGAAGCGAGCTTCAGCACGGCCCAGCCCGAGTCGCGGCCGACGAGCTGCGCGAAGGTTCCGGCCGAGCGCGCCATCTGGCCGCCACGGCCCGGCTTCAGCTCGACGTTGTGCACGATCGTGCCGATCGGCATCGACGCGAGCGGCATGGCATTGCCGGGCTTCACGTCGACCTTCTGGCCGGAGATCACCGTGTCACCGACGGCCAGGCGCTGCGGCGCGATGATGTAGGCCTGCTCGCCGTCCTCGTACTTGACGAGGGCGATGAACGAGGTGCGGTTCGGATCGTACTCGAGGCGCTCGACGACCGCCGGCACGTCGTGCTTGCGACGGCGGAAGTCGATGTAGCGGTACGTCTGCTTGTGGCCGCCGCCGATGTGACGCGTGGTGATGCGCCCGTCGTTGTTGCGGCCGCCCGACTTGGTCTTGCCCTCGGTCAGCGACTTGACCGGGCCGCCCTTGAACAGGCCCGAGCGGTCGACGATGACCAGATGGCGAAGGCCCGCGGAGGTCGGACGATATGTCTTCAGTGCCATGACGCCCTAACTCCTCAGAGTCCCGTCGTCACGTCGATGGAATGACCTTCCTCGAGCGTGACGACTGCTTTCTTCTTGTCGCTCTGGAGAGCGCGGGTGCCGCGGAAGACCTTGAGCTTGCCCTTGCGGACCAGCGTGTTGACGGCCTTCACCTTCACGTTGAAGAGGCTCTCCACGGCGAATTTGATGTCCGCCTTGGTCGCCTTCGGCGCGACGTTGAAAATGACCTGGTTCGCTTCCGAGACCAGCGTCGACTTCTCGGTGATCACCGGCGACAGGATCACGTCGTAGGCCTTGATCTTGTTCATTGACGCGTCTCCCCGGCGGTGCCGTTGAAGCGCGCGTCGAGGGCGGCGATGGCCGCCTTCGTCAGCACCAGCTTCTTGCGGCGCAGGATGTCGTAGACGTTGATGCCCTGCACCGGCAGCACGTCGATGTTCGGCAGGTTGCGGGCCGCGCGGGCGAAGCCGATCTCGAGTTCGGCGCCGTCGATGATCAGCGCGTTGTCGAGAGCCAGCGCCTTGAACTGGTCGCGCAGCACGCGGGTCTTGCCGTCGGATACCTTGGCGCTGTCGAGCACGACCAGCTCGCCGGCCTTGGCCTTGGCCGAGAGCGCGTGACGCAGCGCCAGGGCGCGCACCTTCTTCGGCATGTCGATGGCATGGCTGCGTGGCTTGGGGCCGAACGCCTTGCCGCCACCGCGCCACTGCGGCACCGACTTGTCGCCGTGACGGGCGCCGCCGGTACCCTTCTGGCGGTACATCTTCTTGCCCGTGACGTTCACTTCCGAACGGTCCTGGGCGTGATGCGTGCCGGCCATACGCTTCAGCAGCTGATAGCGAACCATACGCTGCAGGAGGTCCTGGCGCGGCTCGAGCCCGTAGATGGCGTCGGCGAGGTCGAGCTCACCGGCGGTCTTCGCCTCGAGCGTGGTGACGTTGACTTTCATCACGCCTGCTCCTTCGTCTCTGCGGCAGCGCCGCCAGCAGCCTTGGCGCGGAACTTGCCGGGAAGCGGCAGATCCTTGTGCGGCGCCTTCTTGACGGCATCGCGCACTTCGACCCAGCCGCCCTTGGAGCCCGGCACAGCGCCGCGCACCATGACGAGGCCACGCGCGACATCGGTGCGCACGACCTCGAGGTTCTGCGTGGTGACACGCTCCGAACCCATCTGGCCGGCCATCTTCTTGCCCTTGAACACCTTGCCGGGGTCCTGGCGCTGACCGGTCGAACCGTGCGAGCGGTGCGACAGCGACACGCCGTGCGTGGCTCTGAGACCGCCGAAGTTCCAGCGCTTCATGGCGCCCTGGAAGCCCTTGCCCTGGTTCACGCCGGTGACGTCGACGTACTGACCGGCGACGAAGTGATCGGCCGTGATCTCGGCGCCGACCTCGATGAGGTTGTCGGGCGAGACGCGGAACTCGATCAGCTTGCGCTTCGGCTCCACCTCGGCCTTGGCGAACGTGCCGCGCTCGGACTTGGTCAGGCGCGAGGGCTTCCTCGTGCCGGCGCCGAGCTGCAGGGCGACGTAGCCGTTCTTCTCTTCCGTGCGGTGGGCGAGAACCTGCAGGTTGTCGAGCTTCAGCACGGTGACGGGGATGTGCTCCCCGGCGTCCGTGAAGATGCGCGTCATCCCCACCTTCTGAGCAATGATGCCGGAACGCATTGCTTGCATTCCTTCCCTTTACCAAGGGGTCGTGGCGGCGAGGCCAGAGGACCCGAGAAATCCCTAGAGCTTGATCTCGACGTCGACGCCAGCGGCGAGGTCGAGTTTCATCAGAGCGTCAACCGTCTGCGGGGTCGGGTCGACGATGTCGAGCAGGCGCTTGTGCGTGCGCATCTCGAACTGCTCGCGGCTCTTCTTGTCGACGTGCGGCGACCGGTTGACCGTGAACTTCTCGATGCGCGTCGGCAGCGGGATCGGCCCGCGCACCTCGGCGCCCGTGCGTTTCGCCGTATTCACGATCTCGCGCGTCGACGCATCGAGGATGCGATGGTCGAACGCTTTGAGCCGGATGCGGATATTTTGGCCGTTCATATCTTCGAACTCACCCTCGAGGAAACGGAAGGAGCGCCCGCCGGGCGGGCGCCCCTGTTCCTATGCGATCAATCCGTGATCTTGGCGACGACGCCGGCGCCGACGGTGCGGCCGCCTT
>CALFEM010000487.1 GCA_937950105.1 uncultured Alphaproteobacteria bacterium
CGAGATGCCTAAGTGACTGGAGTTCAGACGTGTGCTCTTCCGATCTCACGCGAGACCCCGCGCAGGCCCCCTCGGCCCGCGCGATCGCGCTCCGCGATCTCGCCCTGGGACGCGCGATGATGCTGCTTGCCGAGCTGGAACCGGATGACGGCACGGCCGAGAACGCCGCCGATCTCATGGAGCGCGCCTCGGCCCAGATCGGACAGGCGCTCGAAGCGCCACTGGAAGCGCTCACGGTTCTGGAAAGGGCGCGCGCCCTCCGCACGCGGGGCACCATCGAGGCGCTGCTCGGCGCGGACACCGCCGACACGGGGCGCACGCACGCCGCCATCTGCGCCAAGGAGCGCTCCCGCGAGCTTTATCGCGCGCTCGAGAACGAGGCGGAAGTCGAGCTGATCGACCGTGAGATCGACGACATTCGCGAGGCCATGGCGGGCTTCGGCCGGCCGACCGGCGCGCCGTACGAGCCTCACGGCACTCCCGCGACCGCACCGACGGACTCCGGCGGCCGCGCAGCCTTGCTCACCGGCTGACCCGCGCCGCGGACCGTTTCATCGCGGGCCATCGGTCCCTTGTCCGCACGCGCAACTTCCCACTGCCGCCCAAATCCTGCATCAGTAGCGGCGGGGTGGATGCCGTCCGCGACTTCGCCGATGCACCGCTGCGGGCTGCCGCGCGGTTCCTGCGGAACGCCGAGGGCACCCGACTGAACGCGGGGGAGATTAATTATGTCCACGATGGTCGCGCCGGCCGCGGCAACCGCCGGCACCGCGCCGGTCAAACAGGCGCCGATGCGCGCCCTCGTCTCTTGGGTGCTGTTCGACTGGGCGGCGCAGCCTTATTACACGCTGGTGCTCACCTTCCTGTTCGCGCCCTACTTCGCCACCGTCGTCGTCGGCGATGCGGCGCGCGGACAGACGCTGTGGGGCTACGCCGCTGCGGCGGCCGGCGTGATGATCGCCATCGGCAGCCCGCTGCTCGGCGCCATGGCCGACGGGCGCGGCCGGCGCAAGCCCTGGATCGCGCTGTTCTCGCTCCTGCTGGTGGCCGGCCTCGCTACGCTCTGGCTGGCCACACCCGGCGCCGGCACGGGCACCATCGCCATCATCCTCGCGGGCTTCATCGTGGCGACGCTCGCCGCCGAATTCACGCAGGTGTTCACCAACGCCATCATGCCGGGGCTGGTGCCGCCGGAGAAGCTCGGGCGGCTCTCCGGCACCGGCTGGGCGGTCGGCTATACCGGCGGGCTCGTCAGCCTCGCTCTGGTCGCCGGCCTGATCGTCACCGATCCCGCGACCGGCAAGACCATCCTCGGCTTCGAGCCGATCGTGAAGCTCGATCTCGCCAGCCGCGAGGGTGACCGGCTCGTCGGACCCATGGCCGCCGTCTGGTTCGCGCTGTTCATGATCCCGTTCTTCCTGTTCGTGCCCGACGTGCGCCCGGCCATCAGCGCCAACGCCGCGCGGCGCACGCCGCTGGCCGAGTTGTGGGACACCATCTGCGGCCTCCCCGCGCATCCCGACATGCTCTACTTCCTGCTGGCGCGCATGCTCTACACCGACGGGCTCAGCGCGATCTTCGCCTTCGGCGGTATCTACGGCGCAGCGGTGTTCGGCTGGCAGGCCATGGAGCTCGGCCTGTTCGGTATCGTCCTCACCGTGACGGGTATCGTCGGTGCGCTCGCTGGGGGAGTTCTGGATGACAGGATCGGCGCCCGCACGGTCATCCTGGTCGCGCTGCTGATCCTGCTCGTCGGCGCGCTCGGCATCCTGTCGGTCGACAAGACTCACGTGTTGTTTGGGCTCGAGGTGACGCCGAAAGAGGCCGGCTCGTCACCCTTCTCGTCGGCCGGCGAGCGGGTGTTCCTGGCCTTCGCCATGGTCATCGGCATCGTCGCCGCGCCGGTTCAGGCTGCCAGCCGCTCCCTGCTCGCGCGTCTGGCACCGCCCGACAAGATCACCCAGTTCTTCGGGTTGTTCGCCTTCTCCGGCAAGGTCACCGCGTTCATGGCCCCGTTCATGATCGCAACCGTCACCGCCGCCACAGGCAGCCAGCGGGCCGGCATGGGCGCGATCGCCCTGTTCCTGATCGCCGGCATGGCATTGATGCTGAAGGTGCGCGACCGGCCCGCGGCGCATCGATAAGGCGAACTGATCGAAGGTTCGAAAAGTTCGTATTTGCACTTATGGCAGCGGACGCCTATCTCTCGGATACAGGTGCAAGGCACCGAGGCAAGCAACCAAGGGAGACGACCCATGAAGATCTGGACGAAGCCGCAGGTCACCGAGCAGGAAGTCGGCCTGGAAGTCACCAGCTATCTGCCGGCCGAGATCGACGTGATCTGAGCCGACACGAGAATTCCGCGCGCTCTTCGGGGTGCGCACGCAGCGGCGGTCCCTCGGGCCCGCCGCTTTCGTTTGAGCGACAGCGTCGACGGTCGAAGAAGCCCGGCCTCTCAGCCGATCAGCGGCAGCTTGAACAGCAGCAGGAACCCGTTCAACGTCAGCAGCGCACCGGCGCCGCCGAGCACGACGCTGAGCCCGAGCAAGGCGTTGCCACCCGAGATGATGGCGATCGACGCCAGCACGATTGCGATCTGCAGAAGGGCTTGCCCGTAGTCGAAATAGGGGTCGCGGGCCATGGCGAGGTCACGGTCCGCCTCCACCGCCTTGCCCTTTTCGAACAGCTCGTCGAGGCCTTCGTTGGACTGCTTGTCGGACGTGAGCTTGGCTTCGTAGGCCTTGTGACCGGCGATCTTCTTTTCCAGCATCCCGAGTTGTTCGGGCGCGAGCCCCGTCGCGGTGGCCAGCAGGACTTCGAGATCCTCGATATGCGATCGGATCACCTGCCTGCGCACGTTCTTCGCCTGGAAAAACGACCAGATGTTCGACGCCTCGATGTTCTTGAGCGTCGCTTCCTTGGTGGCGTTGTCGCCGCCCATGGAGCAGACCGCCAGCAGCACGGCCAGCACGCCGATATAGACGCCGATCCAGCGGTCGCGGTCGCGGCCCGGGCGCTCGTCGCCGCGCGGAATATCGTCCATGGCCATGCGGAAATATCCTGAAAGAACCCTCGCGCGGTGCTTACGTCAGGTGCGCCGCCGGAGCAAATCGATCGCGCGAGCTTGGAAAATTTGTGGCGACAGTGGCGAGGATGAAAAAGCGCCGCGGTGAAGATCACCGCGGCGCACTCCTTTTCATCCGTCGTGGGCGTAGCGGTTCGCCCGTCAGGCAACCAGCTCGCGCCGCTCGGCAACCTGGCCGACCTCGGTCAGGCGGTAGATGATCGGCACGCCGGTCGCCACCTCCCGCTCGATGATCTGCTTCGCCGACAGCTCCTCGAGGTACATGATGAGGGCGCGGATCGAGTTGCCGTGCGCGGCGACGATGACGTTGCGGCCGGCCTTCAGCTCCGGCCAGATGCGCGACTTGTAGTACGGCAGCACCCGAGCCGCGGTATCCGCGAGGCTTTCGCCGCCCGGCGGGGCGATGTCGAACGAGCGGCGCCAGATCAGCACCTGCTCGGCACCCCATTTGGCCCGCGCCTCGTCCTTGTTGAGACCGGAGAGATCGCCGTAATCGCGCTCGTTCAGCGCCTGGTCGCGGATCGTTTCCAGATCCTGCTGACCGAGCTTGTCGAGGATCAGCCGGAGCGTGTGGTTGGCGCGCAGCAGCACGCTGGTGAAGGCGATGTCGAACTTGTAGCCCTCGCTCTTCAGCATTTCGCCGGCACGTTGGGCTTCTTCCACGCCGAGCGGGGTGAGGTCCGGATCACGCCAGCCGGTGAACAGGTTCAGGTTGTTCCACTCGCTTTGTCCGTGACGGACCAGGACGAGGACGTTGTTCATGGCGAACCTCATTGTCGTTCGTAACGGCGCCGCGGCTGTCGCACCGGCGCAAGGATCAAAGTCCAAGCACGTTGGACATGGAAAAGAGGCCGGGACCGCGGCCGCGACCCCACAGTGCCGCCTTGACGGCACCACGCGCGAAGATGCCGCGATCGCTGGCGAGATGCGTCAGCTCGATGCGCTCGCCCTCGCCCGCGAACATGACGGTGTGATCGCCGACCACGCTACCGCCACGCAGGCTCTGGAAACCGATGTCGCCGCGCCGCCGCTCGCCCGTGTGACCGTCTCGCGCGCGCACCGCCACATCGTCGAGCGAAACCTTGCGGCCCTCGGCGGCGGCGCGCCCGAGCATCAGCGCGGTGCCGGACGGCGCGTCGACCTTGTGGCGATGGTGCATCTCGACGATCTCGATGTCGAAATCGGCGTCCAGCGCCTCGGCCACCTTGCGCGTCAGGGCGACGAGCAGATTGACGCCGAGGCTCATGTTGCCGGCCTTGACGATGGTCGCGTGGCGCGCGGCCGCCTCGATCGCCGCCTCGTCCTCGCGCGAAAGGCCGGTGGTGCCGATGACGTGGACGATGCGCGCGTTGGCGGCGAGCCCGGCGAACTCCACAGTCGCGGCCGGTGACGTGAAGTCGAGGATCGCATCGACCTTGGCGCAGACCTCGAGCGCGTCGTCGGTGATGCGGTGCCCCACCTCGCCGATGCCCGCGACGAGGCCGACGTCCTGGCCCAGCATCGCCGCCCCGGCACGCTCGACGCCGCCAGCGACCACACAGCCGGACGTGGCGTGTACGGCGCGCAGCAGCTCGCGCCCCATGCGGCCGCCCGCCCCCATCACCGCGATTCTCATGTCGGCCATTCGTCACCTCGCGCCGGCCCGGACAGAGCCGAAGCCGGAACCGCCTGCTTCCCGGCCGCCCTGCCGGCGGGGCAGAAGATAAAGGGCGAGGGCATCCGCCCGCTCGTGCCGGCGCGACGCCCTCGATTCGTCCGCGAACGCCTATAGCAATCCGCAGCCGCGCGGAAAACGCGCCGCATCAAATTCCCGATGCGGCATGGCGCGCCTCTCACTTCGACTTGGATTTCGTCTCCGCCTTGTAGCGCTCGACCGCCTCTATGATCAGCCGCTTGGCCTCTTCCGAGTCGCCCCAGGTCTTGATCTTGACCCACTTGCCGGGCTCCAGATCCTTGTAGTGTGCGAAGAAGTGCTCGATCTGCTTCACCGTGATGTCCGGCAGATCGAAGTAGTTCTGGATCTTCTCGTAGCGGCGCGTGAGCTTCGTGCTCGGCACCGCGATGATCTTCTCGTCGCCGCCGCCATCGTCCTCCATGACGAGCACGCCGACCGGACGGCAGTTGATGACCGCGCCCGGCACGATCGCACGCGTGTTGCAGACCAGAACGTCGATCGGGTCGCCGTCGGTCGACAGCGTATGCGGGACGAAGCCGTAGTTCCCCGGATAATGCATCGGCGTGTAGAGGAAGCGATCCACGAACAGGGTGCCCGACGCCTTGTCCATCTCGTACTTGATCGGCTCGCCGCCGATCGGCACCTCGATGATCACGTTGACGTCGTGCGGCGTCTTGTTGCCGGTGGGGATGGCGTCGATGCGCATTCTGGAGGTCTCCTTGGGATGTCGGCCCGTTCGCTAGCACGCCGGGCGCCTGTTGTCTCAGCCTGTCGGCCCTGAGCGGCCGCGCATACACCCGCACGCCAACCGCCGGATTGCGGGAATGCGGCGGCGGCCATGGCGAGGGTGAAAATTGGCGCGCGGGAGATTGAAGCTTGCAGAGGGGGAGGGAGACCCGGCACCGCGACACTAGATGCGCGAGCGCGCGGCCGGCCGCAATCCGTCATTTGATCGATAGGGAAGGATCGGCGCCCGCCAGGACCCGGCTCTGCCCGCGGTTTCCCGCAGCGGCTGGAGCTGCAGCTCAAGGCCAGCCGAATCCGAGTTTCGGCAGCTTGGCGGTCCCGACTTTCTCGACGACCTCGGCGACCGGCCGGCCACCGCGCCGCCAGTAGAACGACACGGCGCCATCGTTCGCCGCGAGGGCCCACACGATGAGACCTCGCAGATTGCGGTCGTCGAGCGCGTTGCGGCAAGCCTCGAACAGCAGTTCGCCGAAGCCGAGCCCCTGATAGGCGGGCGCGAGATAGATTTCGTAAATTTCGCCCTGGTAGCTGCAGCGCTGACGCGCCGGCCCGCACGAAGCGTAGCCGCACAGATTGCCGTTGACCTCGAGGACGATGAAGTGATCGCCGGAGCGGATCGACTGGCTCCACCAGCGGCGACCGCGTCGCAGGATCAGCGACTCGAGCTGTGTGCCGGGCAGGATGCCGACATAGGCATGGCGCCACGACTGCTCGAACACCTCGGCGAGTGCCTTGGCATCGGATACTCTCGCGCTACGCACGCGTACTTGTGAACTCGAACTCAGCATGGGCGGAGTATAGCGCGAAATGCACGCTTGTCTGCTCTCCCGAACAGCCGATTCGAGCGATTTTTTCTGTTGTCTGTAGCACTTGAGAAAGCAAAACGCCCGAGGCACGAGCCCCGGGCGTTTGCTATTCGAGTGCGAGCCTCACGCCCCGCTGCTCGCGAGGCTCGAAGTCCGGCTCAGCCGGCCTTCTTCAGCTGCTCGAAGCTCTTGGTGGCGGCGGCGTTGACCGTCTCCAGCGTCTGCTTGGCAACCTTCGCGGAGAGCTCGAACAGCTCCTTGCTCTGGGCGCCAGCGACGGCGAACTGCTGCTGGAAGAAGTCGGCCTGCAGGCGGACCATCTCCGGCACGGTCTTGGCGCGGGCGATCGCCTGGGCGGCGTCGAACACGGCTTCGGTGTTGACGGCGGTGTTGTGGACCATCTTCTCGCCGATCGCCTTGGCGCCAGCCTGCGTCGCCAGCATGACGTCCTCGACGACCTTCGCGCCATCCTTCGCGGCAGCGCTCATCTTGTAGTAGGCCTCGCGGCTCTTCTGAACGCCATCCTCGGCCATCGCCTGCAGGTTCTCGGGGATGCGGGCATCCTTGGCGGCGTTGAACATGTCCTGGGCCTGGCGGGTGAACTGCTCGTTCATGGCGGGTCTCTCCTGGTTTGATTGTATCTGCGGGGTCGGGCGCGGGCGCCACGACCTACTTGAAATCGGGGCTGCGGCTCTTGTCCGCCGGTGAGAAGTGATATAGCGCAGGCTTTTGTGCATTGCAACATGGAACTTATTGCTCTGCGGTATGAGGGCGCTTCATACGGGATAGCTCGCGTTTTAACGGGAGTTCGCCGGTCTGAATTTTGGCAAGCCGACGAGAAATTTGTACCGATTTGTGCGCCGCACAAGCGGGCCAGCACAAGCTGCTGAAATTTCAGGCAATTGCTGACCTACAGCAGGCGCGGAAACAAATCCCGGTAGCCCATCGCTGCCGGATCGAACAGCACGTCCGACGGCTTGAGTGGTCGCGCCAGCGCCAGTCCTTCGAGGCTGCGACACCTCGAAAGTGCAACGTAAGCCTGCCCATGTGCGAAAGTGCCGCGCCCCAGATCGATATAGACGCGATCGAGGGTCAACCCTTGCGACTTGTGGATGGTCAGCGCCCACGCCAGCCGCAGGGGAAACTGCTTGAACGTGCCGGCTACCTGCTCGACGACCTTTTCCGAAGTCTGGTCGAAAGCGTAGCGGCGCTGCTCCCAGGACACCGGCTCGAGTTCATATTCGCGCCCGCCGATCTCGATCCAGACCTGCTTGTCCGTCAGCCGCGACACCCGCGCGATCGAACCGTTGACCCATCGCCGGTCCGGATCGTTCCGCAGCAGGATGACCTTGGCTCCGGGTTTCAGCACCAGCCGCTGGTCGGTCGGCTGGGCGGCGGCGTTGAACTCCCCCGTCACGCCGGCCTCGTAGGTATGGGCGCGCGCCGACAGCGCGTCGAGATAGGCCATGTTGATGCGCTGCGCGGCGGCGTTGGTCGGCGTCAGGATGACATAGGGGTCGCCCTCGCCGAGCGTGCGGATCGGGTGCACGCGCTCGTTCAGCACCTCGAGGTCGTTCTCGTCGGCGGCGCCGTCGCGCACCCGGTTCAGCACCGTCAACAGGGCCTCGTCGCGCTGCCGGAACACCTCGGTCAGCTCCAGCAGCTGCGTACCGAACCCCTCGCGCAGCGCGCTGACGGAGAAAAAGAACGGCCCGCCGAACTCTGTCTCGAGATGCGAGGCGACCTCGGCTTCCTGCACGACCGGCGGCAGCTGGTGAAGATCTCCGAACAGCATCAGGCGAACGCCGCCGAACGGCTCGCGCGGACGGCCGCGATTGAGCCGCAACGAGTGGTCGATCGCCGCCATCAGATCGGAGCGCACCATCGACACCTCGTCGATGACGAGCATCTGCAGGCGGCGCATGACGCGGCCGTTGCGGCTGCGGCGTATGTCCTCCGGGCGGATCAGGCGCGGCGGCAGGCCGAAGAACGAATGAATGGTCTGGCCGCCGACGTTGACGGCCGCGAGGCCGGTCGGCGCCACCACCACTGTTTCGGCCGTCGCAGAGTCGCGCAGCGATCGCAGCAGAGTCGACTTGCCGGTGCCGGCGCGGCCCGTGACGAAAAGATTGCCCGCACCCGTCGTGGCAAAATCGATCGCCGCCGCATATTCAGGCGTCGGCGTTACGCCGTCCGGCCAGCGCACCGCCGGGCGGTTCGCATCAATTTCGGCGGGTGGGGTGGGCAAATCGCGGTTCTCCCTCGGCACAGCATCCGTGCTTAGGGAGAAGGGTGCATCAAGTCAAAGCCACGGGGGCATGTCCTGCGCCTCGTTCAGCGCTTTTCAACTGCCCGGCGCTTGACGGCGTCGGCAATCGCGGCGCGAAACGACACCAGTTCCGTGCGGCTGATGTCCGCCGGCAGCATATAGGCCCGGCCATCGTCGGTGACGAGTTGCGCCACCTGGCGGCGCTGGCGCCCGTCGATCAGAACCGTCGCCATTTCGAGCCGCGCCACGCTGGCCAACGGCAGGCGCTTGCCGACATTCGCCAGCGGACCGCTGTGCACCAGCAGCAGTTGCCCGCGGCCCGGATCGAGCGTCACCGAGACGACATCGCCCTTGTGAAGGCTGGAATACGCCGCGACCGCGACGGCGATCACCGCCATGACGATCAGTGCAGCGTGCATGACCGGCAGCGCCGGCAACATGGATGCCGGCTCGACCAGGACCGGCCACAACATCGGCAGCATCGCCCCGAGCAATACGGGGAGCAGCTTGTGCCAGCCGTCGTAACGCTCGCCCTCGAAATGGCGGGCCGCCGCGAGGCGCACACAGTCGCTTCCTTCGATCATGCCGAGCATTGTAAACAACCCCTTACCGCTTTTTATGAGAACTACGGCCATTCCCTGAAGATCGGGTTGCAATCGGCACTCGAATTGAAGGCATCGCATCAAGGAAGCCTTCACCATACCGATGGCGGCCCGGCTATCCCCGCCGCCGCCGCCGCCCATTACGATGAGCCGCTGTCCGATTCCGAGGCGCGCGACCATCATGCCGTTTGCCGACTATGCCCGCGTCCTTCTCGATCTCGCCGAAGCCGTGCATCGCTGGCTCGGTGCGCTGGCTCCGCTCGATCGCGCCCGCCGCCGCCGCGTCGCCCGCTATGCCGGGGCGATCGCCGATACCCTCGCCCGCGCCGCCGACGCCCTCGTGGCCCTCGAGGCCAACCCGGCCGATCCGTCGGCCGCCCGCCGGGCCGCACGCGAGTTCGGCCGCATCACCGGCTACATCGAAACAATGGTCGCGGTGCTCGACCAGCATCTTGACGGCCGCAAGCTGGCTGGCGTTAAAAAGCGCCTCGAACGCCTCGAGGCCAATGCACCGCGCGCCGAAGCGCTCGGAACCGAATCCAGTCGTCGCGTCGACCGTCTCGCCGCTGCGGAAGGCTTCTTCCGCGCGCTGGCCGACGGACTTGGCGCCTGAGCGCGCGCAACGGAGACACCTGAGCCCATGGACAAGTTCACCACCCTGACCGGCATCGCCGCGCCGCTGCCGCTGCGCAACATCGACACCGACATGATCATCCCGAAGCAGTTCCTGAAAACGATCAAGCGCACCGGGCTCGGCAAATCGCTGTTCTTCGAAATGCGCTACGATCCCGCCTCCGGCAAGGAAATCGGAGACTTCGTTCTCAACCAGCCGGCCTATCGCAAGGCGCAAATCCTCGTCACGGGTGACAACTTCGGCTGCGGCTCCTCGCGCGAACATGCACCTTGGGCGCTGCTGGATTTCGGCATCCGCTGCGTCATCGCGCCGGATTTCGCGGACATCTTCTACAACAACTGCTTCCAGAACGGCATTCTGCCGATCAAGCTGCCGCAGACTGAAGTCGACAAGTTGCTCGACGATGCGAGCCGCGGCGCCAACGCGACGCTCACCGTCGACCTCGAGGCACAGGAGATCCGCGGCCCCGACGGCGGCGTCATCCGCTTCGATATCGATCCGTTCCGCAAGCACTGCCTGCTCAACGGCCTCGACAACATCGGCCTGACGCTGGAGAAAGTCGCGGCGATCGAGACCTTCGAACAGCGCAACAAGAGCGAGCGTCCCTGGCTCTGAGCCGGCCCGCCCAACCCACCGACTGCAATACAGAAGCGGCATATCGAGCGTCCTCGATGTGCCGCTTTTTTCATGTTCCGGGTGCACGTGCGCACGCGACAGTGACCGCTTCGGCGCTGCCCGGATGACGCGCCGCATCTTCTGCCAGTGCGAGAAGTGCGCTATTTTACTGCTCTGCAGCGCATCCTGACCCAAGCGCTCGCGCGGCCGATGGGGACCGAATCGCTCGCCTCGCCAGGCGGCGCAATCGCCGCAACGCAGGGGCTTCGCCAGGCGCGACGGACCGCGACGGAAGCGAAAAAGGCCGAATTGATCGCGAGAAACAGCGGTTTTCGTTGCAATCGCGTCACGGTTTTTCCGGTTTCTATTGTGCCCGCAGCGGAATTAGCTTTGGAGGTTTAAAAAATTAACCTATTTCAATCTGCGACGACACCCGGTCAAAACGCCCCTTAAAACCAATACCGAACAACGGAGAGAGAAGAATGGCCACCAAGACGAAAGCTGCCGCGAAAAAGGCTCCGGCCAAGGCTGTGAAGAAGCCGGCCAAGGCCGCGGCCAAGACCGCGAAGGGCGCCAAGGCGCAGGCCACCGTGACGCTGCGCAACCTGAGCGACGCCATTGCCGAGCAGCACGAGCTGCCGAAGAAGCAGGCCAACACCATGCTCAGCGAGATGGTCGACATGATCGCGACGCACCTCAAGAAGGGCGCGCGCATCCGCATCGGCGGTCTCGGTCATCTCCTTGGCCACCTGGAACAGGCCCTTCTGATCAACATCGCGCACC
>CALFEM010000488.1 GCA_937950105.1 uncultured Alphaproteobacteria bacterium
GACATCGACAACCTGAAGGCCAAGGTCGACGCGGGCGCCGATCGCATCATCACGCAGTTCGGCTTCGACAATGCGCATTACTTGCGTTTCCTCGAGCGGGCGCGTGCCGCCGGCATCTGGATTCCGATCACGCCGGGCATCGTGCCGATCCACAACTTCCGTCAGGTCGCGGGCTTCGCGGTGCGCACGGGCGCATCGGTGCCGGCGTGGCTCGCACGCCGCTTCGAGGGACTGGAGGAGGACGCCGCGACGCAGCATCTGGTCGCCTCGGCCGTCGCCACCGAGCAGGTGATGGAACTGGTCGAGGAAGGCATCAAGAAGTTCCACTTCTACACGCTCAACCGCGCCGATCTCGTCTATGCGATCTGTCACCTGCTGGGGCTGCGCCCGCTGAAGGCGGCGCCGCTCGAGGAGCGCAAGGTCGTCAACGGCTGACGCGGCGCAGCGCCGAAAACAAGACCGCAGGGGCGCTGCCCCTGCACCCCGCCACAGGGTTCGCCCTTTGGAAACCACGACATACGTACAGGGGCCGTACCTTCCTCGCAGAACGCGGGAGGGAAAGCCTCTCGCATCTCCGGGAGAGTTTTGACATGAAGTCCCTGCCGAGCCGCGCCCTTCTCGAGAAGGCAGCCAGCGAGCGCATCCTCATCATCGATGGCGCCATGGGCACCATGATCCAGAAGCACAAGCTCGGCGAAAGCCACTATCGCGGCGAGCGCTTCCAGGATCACTCGAAGGACGTGAAAGGCAACAACGATCTGCTGGTGCTGACGCAGCCCGACATCATCGAGGCGATCCACGGCGAGTATCTGCGCGCCGGTGCCGACATCATCGAGACCAACACGTTCAACGCACAGCGTGTCTCGATGGCCGACTATCACATGGAAGATCTCTCCTACGAGATCAACTTCGAGGCAGCTCGCATCGCGCGGCGCGCGTGCGACAAGTGGTCGACGCCGGAGAAGCCCCGCTTCGTCGCCGGCGCCGTCGGGCCGACCAACATGACCGCATCGATCTCGCCCAAGGTCGAGGATCCGGGCTTCCGTCGCATCACGTTCGATCAGCTCCGCGTCGCCTACAAGGAGCATGTGGTGGCGCTGATCAAGGGCGGCTCGGACATCATTCTGATCGAGACGATCTTCGATACGCTGAATGCCAAGGCGGCCGGCTTCGCCACGCTCGAAGCCTTCGACGAGACCGGGATCGAGCTGCCGATCATGCTGTCGGGCACCATCACGGACGAGGCCGGGCGCACGCAGACAGGACAGACGCCGGAAGCGTTCTGGGATTCGATGCGGCACCTGAAGCCGTTCTCCGTCGGCCTCAACTGCGCGCTCGGCGCCGAGAAGATGCGCCCGCACATTGCAGAGCTCTCGCACGTCGCGGACGTGCGCATCTCGGCGTATCCCAACGCCGGCCTGCCGAACGCGATGGGCGAGTACGACGAGGGCCCGCACGACATGGCCTGCAAGATCGAGCCGTGGCTGGCCGACGGTCTCGTCAACATCGTCGGTGGCTGCTGCGGCTCGACGCCGGACCACATCGCTCACATCGCCAGCCATGCGAAGCACCACAAGCCGCGCCCGCTGCCCGTGATCGAGCCGAAGATGCGCCTCTCCGGCCTCGAGCCGTTCGTCGCTGGGTGAGTTTGTGAGCAGCCCCTCATCCGCCCCTCCGGGGCACCTTCTCCCCAAGGGAGAAGGAAGTGACGTCGCTGCCGCTCGCAACACGGCGACGAAAGCAAACGCCAACGATTGAGAAGACAATGACAGGCAACGCAGCACAGCAGTTCATCAACGTCGGCGAGCGCACCAACGTCACCGGCTCGGCGAAGTTCCGCAAGCTCATCGAGCAGAACGACTATGCGGCGGCGCTCGCGGTGGCGCGCCAGCAGGTCGAGAGCGGCGCGCAGATCATCGACGTCAACATGGACGAGGGCCTGCTCGATTCCGAGAAGGCGATGACGACGTTCTTGAACCTGATCGCGTCGGAGCCCGACATCTCGAAGGTGCCGATCATGATCGACAGCTCCAAGTGGAGCGTCATCGAGGCCGGCCTCAAGTGCGTGCAGGGCAAGGCCGTAGTCAACTCGATCTCGATGAAGGAAGGCGAGGCGGCGTTCCTCGAACAGGCGCGCAAGGTGCTGCGCTACGGCGCCGCCGTCGTCGTCATGGCGTTCGACGAGCAGGGCCAGGCCGACACCATCGAGCGCAAGGTCGAGATCTGCACGCGCGCCTACAAGCTTCTGACCGAGGTGGTCGGCTTCCCGCCGGAAGACATCATCTTCGATCCCAACATCTTCGCCGTGGCGACCGGCATCGAGGAGCACAACGGCTACGGCATCGCCTTCATCGAGGCGACACGCCAGATCAAGGAGCGCATGCCGCTGGTGCACATTTCCGGCGGCGTCTCCAACCTGTCGTTCTCGTTCCGCGGCAACGAGCCGGTGCGTGAAGCCATGCATTCGGTGTTCCTGTATCACGCCATCAAGGCGGGCATGGACATGGGCATCGTCAACGCCGGCCAGTTGACCCTCTACGACGACATCCCGGTCGAGCTGCGCGAACTGGTCGAGGACGTGATCCTCAATCGCCGCGACGACGCCACCGACCGTCTGCTCGAAGCTGCGCCCCGCTTCAAGGGCGAGGGCGGCGCGAAGAAGCAGGAGAAGGATCT
>CALFEM010000489.1 GCA_937950105.1 uncultured Alphaproteobacteria bacterium
GGCGAGCTGATCCCCTACATCGTCGCCCAGCTCGTCGGCGCCGTGGCGGCTGCGTTCGTGCTGTATCTGATCCTGAGCGGCAAGTCGGGCTTCACCGGCGTCGGCGGCTTCGCATCGAACGGTTACGGCGCTGCGTCGCCCGGCGGCTACTCGATGATGGCGGCGCTGATCGCCGAGGTCGTGCTGACGGCGTTCTTCCTCATCATCATCCTCGGCTCGACCGACAAGCGCGCGCCGGCAGGGTTCGCGCCGATCGCCATCGGCCTCGGCCTGACGCTGATCCACCTGATCTCCATCCCGATCACCAACACGTCGGTCAACCCGGCACGCTCCACCAGTCAGGCGTTGTTAGCGGGCGGTGATGCGATCGGGCAGTTGTGGCTGTTCTGGGTGGCGCCGATCGTCGGCGGCATCATCGGTGCGCTGATCTACAAGGGCCTGCTGGCTGGCGACGAGCGCTGAGGCGCGCCTGCACGTCGGAATAATGGCAAGGCCGCCGGACAAGATCCGGCGGCCTTTTCATAGGCAGACGATCACAGCTTCACCTTGCCGAGGCGCAGCGCATTGGCGATCACGCTCACCGACGAGAGGCTCATCGCCACCGCCGCGACGATGGGCGATAGCAGCAGCCCGAGCAGCGGGTACAGCACGCCCGCCGCGATCGGCACGCCGATGGCGTTGTAGCCGAACGCGAACGCAAGGTTCTGTTTGATGTTGTCGAGTGTGGCGCGGGCGAGGGCATGCGCGCGCGCGATGCCGGCAAGATCGCCTTTGGGCAGCGTGATGCCGGCGCTCTCGATCGCCACATCGGCGCCGGTGCCCATGGCGATGCCGACGTCGGCGGTGGCGAGTGCGGGAGCGTCGTTGATGCCGTCACCGGCGAAGGCGACTTTGCGGCCCTGCGCCTTCAGGTTCGAGATGATGCGCGACTTCTGCTCCGGCAGCACCTCGGCGTGCACGGTCGTGATGGAAAGCTGACGCGCGATCATGTTGGCGGCGATGGCGTTGTCGCCGGTGGCCATGATGATCTCGATGCCACGCGAGCGCAGTTCGGCGAGGGCGTGTTCGGCGTTGGTCTTGATGCTGTCCGCGACGGCGACGACACCGGCGAAGCGCCCGTCGATTGCGACCACCAGCGCGGTCGCGGCGGTGACAGCGTGGCGGCGGATGTCCTTGTCGATCTCCGCCAGCACGGTTTCGCCGAAGTTGTTGGTATAGCCGAGCTTGCGCATCAGGCCGGACGAGCCGACGGCGACGGCCTGTCCGCCGACGGTGCCTTGGACGCCGAGCCCCGTCAGAGCGTCGAACTGCTCTGCTTTCGTCAATGCGAGCCCGCGTGCCTTCGCGCCTTCGACGAGGGCATGCGCAATCGGATGCTCGCTGCCGACCTCGAGCGATGCAGCGAGGCGCAGCACGTCGTCGCCGGTGAAACCGTGTGCAGCTTCCACCGCGGCGAGGCGCGGCTTGCCCTCTGTCAGCGTTCCCGTCTTGTCGAGCACGATCGTGTCGATACCCGCGAGCGCTTCGAGCGCGGCGGCGTCGCGAACCAATACGCCCTCGCGCGCGCCGCGTCCCGTCGCCACCATGATCGACATCGGCGTGGCGAGGCCGAGCGCACACGGGCAGGCAATGATGAGCACCGAAACGGCGGCCACGATCGCGTAGGCGAGGACAGGCGTCGGCCCGAACGCGAGCCACGCGATGAACGCGAGCACGGCGATAGCGACGACGGCCGGCACGAAGTAGCGCGCCACGCGATCTGCCACGGACTGGATCGGTGCGCGCGAGCGTTGCGCGCTGGCGACGGCGTTGACGATGCGCGACAGCATGGTATCGGCGCCGACCTTCTCGGCGCGCATCACGAACGAGCCGGTTTTATTGAGCGTGCCGCCCGTGACGTCATCGCCCGTCGATTTATCGACCGGCATGGGTTCGCCGGTCAGCAGCGTTTCCACGATCGCGGAAGCGCCCTCGGTGATGACCCCATCGACCGGGATCGCTTCGCCCGGTCGCACACGAACCAGATCACCGCGCTTCAGGTCGGCGACCGACACGTCCTCATCGCTACCGTCGGCCTTGACGCGGCGCGCGGTCTTCGGTGCGAGGTTCATGAGCGCGCGGATCGCGTCACCGGTTTTCTCGCGCGCCTTGAGTTCGAGGATCTGGCCGACCAGCACCAGCACGATGATGACGGCGGCCGCTTCGAAGTAGACACCGACGGTGCCGCCGTGATGCGCGCGCAGTTCAGCCGGGAACAGGGCGGGTGCAAGCGTTGCGACGATCGAATAGAGAAACGCCGCGCCGACGCCGATGGCGATCAGCGTCCACATGTTCGGCGCGCGATTGCGGATCGAGGCGATGCCGCGTTCGAAGAACGGTTTGCCTGCGTAGAGCACGACCGGAGTTGCCAGCAGCAACTCGACGAACTGCGCACCGCGCGCGCCGAACCAGTCCGCGACCGGCAGGCCGAGATGCCCGCCCATGGCGAGGATGATGAGCGGGATGGTCAGCGGCAGCGCGATCGTCAAGCGCCGCTTGAAGTCGACCAGTTCGGGATTCGGCCCAGCGTCCGCGGGCGGCACGCCCATCGGCTCGAGCGCCATGCCGCAGATCGGACAGGTGCCGGGACCGTCCTGCACGATCTCCGGGTCCATCGGGCACGTGTACTTCGTGCCG
>CALFEM010000490.1 GCA_937950105.1 uncultured Alphaproteobacteria bacterium
CGTTTTCCCCTCCGGATCAGAAGCTCAGAATGACGTCCTGCTCTTCCATCATGGAAGTCAGCGCGTCTCTGTCCAGAACCTCGACCGGAACGATCATGTCATCAGCGGTCAGGCCGCGCGATTCCAGGGACTCCTTTTCCACATACAGCTTCTCGATGTCGTAGCCCTCGAGCGCCCGGTACGTGGCCGAGAAGTTCTTCATGCCGATGCCCTTGCTGTCCTGGCTCTTGGCGAGCTGGAATACGCCGTCATCGACGAAGGCGAGGCTGACATCCTGTTCGAAGGCGGCGCCGATCAGCACCACTTCGAGGCTCTCGAGCGCGTAGATGGAGCCGTAGGGCGCCTTGCGGTTGAGGTAGAGGAATTTCTTGACGGTAGCCATTGAGGTCAGCCCTTTCTCAGTCGCCGAACACGACCAGACGGTCGGCCTCGATGCCCGCCTCGATCAGCTGGCCGAGACCAGAGATGCGGAAGCCCGGCGCGATGTTTGCGGCGCCGTCGCCCTTGCCGTGGCGCTTCGCCTCACCCTCGTCGAGGATGCCGCGGCGCTGTGCGGCGGCGATGCAGACGACCATGTCGAGCTTGTGCTTTTCGGCGAGCTCGCTCCAGTTCTTCTGCACGTTGCGATCGTCCTGCGGCGGCACCGTCAGGCGCGTGCCGTTGTTGACGCCGTCGTGATAGAAGAAGACACGGAAGATCTCGTGCCCCTTCTCGAGTGCGGCCTTGGTGAACTGATAGGCCGAGTCGGCGGCCTGATGCGTATAAGGCCCCTCGTTGACCAGGATGCTGAGCTTCACTGCGACGTCCCCTCGTGTTCGTGTTCTTGTATCGTTTACAGCTTCGATGCGGTGATCACGGTGACTGGCGGCACGGTAGTCACGCTCGTCGCCCGGCCTCGACATCACAGAGGCAGCGGCGCGACCCGCTGCCTCCGTTGCTCTCGACCCTTCGCGCGGATCAGAAGCGGACGTGCGCCGACATGTTCATCGTGTGGCGCGCGCCGGTCCACGTGTCGAGGTGGTGCTTCGTGAAGGCAAGGCCGGTCTCGTCGAAGAAGCGCGGCCAGCCGATGCGCTCGATCCACTCGCCCATGCGCTCCCAGTCCTTGGCGCCCGCCTTGTAGGCGTAGAGGATCTTGCGGACGATCTCCTCGACCTCCGGCCAGCGCGGCGGGTTGTTCGGCAGGTTGGCGACGGCAAGCTTGTGGAAGGTCGGACGCGAACGGGCGTTCGAGTGCTTGCCACCGACCCAGATGGCGATCTTGGTCGAATCGGCGCCGTTGATCTGCATGGGCGGGCACGGCGGGTAGCAGGCGCCGCAGCAGACGCACTTCTTCTCGTCCACTTCGAGCGACGGCTTGCCGTTGACCATGGCCGGACGGATCGCGGCCACCGGGCAGCGCGCGACGACGGCCGGGCGCTCGCAGACGTTGGCGACGATATCGTGGTTGATCTTCGGCGGCTTGGTGTACTGGACGTTGATGGCGATGTCCCCCTGGCCGCCGCAGTTGATCTGGCAGCACGAGGTCGTGATGCGCACGCGGTTCGGCATGTCCTCGGTGATGAATTCCTTGTGGAGCATGTCCATCAGGCTCTTCACCACGCCCGAGGCGTCGGTGCCGGGAATGTCGCAGTGCAGCCAGCCCTGCGTGTGCGAGATCATCGACACGGAGTTGCCGGTGCCGCCGACCGGGAAGCCGGCATCGTTGAGCGCCTTGATGAGCGCCGGGACCTTCTCGAACGAGGAGGTCAGGTACTCGATGTTAGAGCGCGTCGTGAAGCGCACGAAGCCGTCACCGACGTTGTCGGCGATGTCGCAGAGGCGGCGGATCGTGTAGACGTCCATCTGGCGCTGCGTACCGGCGCGGACCGTGTAGATCTCGTCGCCGCTCTTGGCCACGTGGCGGAGAACGCCGGGGCGCGGACGCTCGTGATACGCCCACTGGCCATAGTTCTTCACCATGACCGGATGCATGAATTTCTTGGGATCGGGCACGCCCGACTCGATCGGCGTGCGCTTTTTCGGCGGCGCCTGCGTCGCTGCACCTTGGCTCATCGCATTTCCTCTCGTCTCTTACTCTTTATCGGTTGCGGGTGGCGGAGCGCTGGTGCGACCGACACAAACCAATCCCGTGCATGGGCGGCATCGCCCACGCGGCAGATCATCGGAGTGGCTCGTCGGTCGTGCGGGCCCGGTTGAAGCCGGGCCCGCCTGGCGCTTCAGCGCGATCTCACTCGGCAGCTTCGGCCGCCGAGCCATCCTTCTTGAGACCCTTGCGCGCGAAGTACTTCTCGGCTTCGTCCGTGAAGTCGTCGGTGCGGACGTAGCAGGACGTGCGCGGGTGCTTGACCATGTTGGGGTCGGGATCGATGCCGAGCGCGCTGAGGAACGCCGGCAGGCCGATGCGATCGAGCGTCTCGCCGATACGCTCGTGCTCGAGCGCGTTCTCGGCGAAGAAGTCGATGCAGTTGCGCGCGAACTCGCGCAGCTTGTCGTAGTCCTCGTCGGTCTCGAGCTTCATGAACGGCACGATCATGGTGCCCATGAGATCGCCGATCTTGAGGGCGCGCTTGCCGCCGATCAGGACCGAGATGCCGCGATCGTCGCCCGGAGCCAGCGCCTTGTGCATCACGTTGATGCAGTGCATGCAGCGCACGCAGCTCTTGTTGTCGATCTCGAGGGTGTTGTCGTCGTTGAGCGAGACGGCGCGCGTCGGACACATCGCCACAACGTGGTCGATGACGTACTTGCGGCCCTGCTGCTCGACGTAGGCCCGGACTTCGTCCTGGTTGATCTTGATGTCGTCACGCCAGGTGCCGATCACCGCGAAGTCGGCGCGATGGATGGCGTTGACGCAGTCGTTGGCGCAGCCCGAGAACTTGAACTTGAACTTGTACGGCAGCGCCGGGCGATGAATTTCGCTGACGTTGTCGTTGAGGATGGTGCGGTGAGCGCGCGGCTCGTCGTACATCGACATTTCACAGCGCGCATGGCCGACGCAGCTCATCGAGGTGCGGAGCGCCGGGCCGGCGCCACCGAGATCGAAGCCGATCTCGTTCAGCTCGTCGAAGGCCTTCTGGCAGCCGTCGGTGGTGGTGCCCTGGAACATGATGTCGCCGGACTGGCCGTGGAATGCGATCAGGCCCGAGCCGTGACGCTCCCAGATGTCGCACATCTGGCGGAGCGTCTTGGTGTCGTAGTGATAACCCGCCGGCGGCATGACGCGCAGCGTGTGGAATTCCTTCGACTTCGGGAACTTGTCGCCGACCTCGGAGAAGCGCGGAATGATGCCGCCGCCGTAACCGAACACCGAAACGGTACCGCCCTTCCAGTAGCCGAGGCGGTTCTCGTAGGAGTGCTCGAGCTGGCCGAGCAGGTCGTTCATGTACTCGGCGTAAGGCTTGTCCTCGCTGTCACGCAGGCGCTTCAGGCCGGTGACGAAGCTCGGCCAGGGGCCGCCCTCGAGTTCGTCGAGCTTGGGCGTCGGACGCTTGTCGAACTTAGCGCCGGGCGTGCCCACGCCCTCCTTCTTCACTTCTGTCATGACGTCCTTCCCTTTCGTCGCGCCCACTCGGGTCGCAATCTGCATCGATGGCTCGAGGCGCTGGATCAACCCGCGCCTCCGATGCCCCGCCGCGTCCGCACGTTCTTGCGATGCAGTCCGTGACGAGGATTGCCCCGGGCGGTCCGACACACGTCAGTGTCAGCTCCCAGCGGCGCTGCAAGGGCCCCCCAACCGAGCGACGTCGGGTAGGGCGCTCTTGCATATTCGTGAGTTTGCATATTATGACTGACAGCGGCGAGCACACAAGTCCAAAGTCGAATAACGTGTCCTCTCACCGGTGCCGGGTAGCCTTCGGGCCTGTGGAAAAAACACGTTTGTCCAATCGTGTGCGTTGGTAAGGACTGCCGCCCGCGCACGCCGATCGGGATCATTCCGTTCTACTAAAGTCGAGCCACTGCGAAATGGAGCCGGACCCGTGACAAGCGTTTCGGAACATCGTTCAGACGTGTTGGATCGCACGGGTGGCGCCTCCGGCCTCCCTGCAGCGGGTATAGGCAACCCATTCGATCTCGGAGACAATTCGAGTTACGCGCGCTGGCGCGAGTGGAAGCTTGCGAGCTATCCGCGCTCGCTCGCGGAGACTCGCGTCGCCATTGCGGATTTCGCGCACCCGAGCGCGGCCGAGGTGGCGGCGCTGCAAGCGACCTGCCGTCTCGCCAACATGG
>CALFEM010000491.1 GCA_937950105.1 uncultured Alphaproteobacteria bacterium
CGAGCCCGCTGACGCCACGCCAGCGTTGATAGGCCAGCCCGAGGAGATAGAAGGTCGCGAAGCCCGCGAGTGCGGCCAGCGCGCTCCACGCGGCGCTTTCGGCCCCGCCGAGCGTCGCCATGCCGAGGCCGAGTGCAAGGATGCCGGCGTTGATCGCATCCGGAAGGCGCTGCTGGCGGATGTCGACGAGGCTCGCCGCGATCAGCAGCGTCGCGAGCGCTACCATCAGGATCAGCAGCGGCGGCGGTGGCCAAGAGCCGACGAAGTGCCAGCCCGACACGATATAGAGCAGGGCGAGCACGATCGTCTGCGCATGAACGTGCACTGTCGTCCGGGCCTCCTGGTTCGTCGCGCCTTGACGTTTCGTTTGCTGCCTGCGCGGTGCGCTCATGGACGCCAGCTCACAGCGGTCGTGGGCTCATGGCAGCGTCCGCTCACAACGGGCGGCGATGATTCGGCCGCAAATAGATCGGCGGTTCGACCCGCCGGGGCAGATAGTTCGGATCGCCCTGCGGCTTGGCGTGGCGTTCGCGCGGCCCGCAATAGCGCCGGCCATTGACTTCCCAGTAGCAGTAGCTGCCACAGTGGCGACGGCCGCGATGCCAGTAGCAGCCGCGCTCATCCCCCCAGAACCAGACACCGGCATATTCGCCGCGATGCTGGCGCACCCCGCGTGCCGACGCATCGCCGGGAAAGCTGGCGAGGATCGTGGCGCCGGCCAGCAGCACGGCCGCACAGCGGCGAAGCAGGTATGCGGGCATGGCGTCTCCGAGCACAAATCCGACCGGCTCGCGACGTCAGGCGGCCGGCGCCGGGCCTGCATCATAGCGCCTTGCGCGCCCGATTCGCGCGGCCGAACTGCTTGCGGCTCACTCCTCCTTGAAGGCGCGCGCGAGCTGGTCGAGGAACGGCTTGGCAAGGTAGTCGAGTGCAGTCCGTTCGGCGGTCGCGACGAACACCTCGACCGGCATGCCGGGCACGAGCTTCAGGTCGCCGAGTTTGGCGCGGCCGGCTTGATCGAGTTCGATGCGCGTCGAGTAGAAGCTCTGCCCGTTCTTGGCGTCGGTGGTGATGTCGGCGGAGACATGCACGATGCGTCCGGGGAGTTCTTCCGACGTGCGGCTGTTGAACGCCGAGAACCGCAGCCGCGCCGGCTGGCCGATCGACAGTTGATCGATGTCGAGCGGCGACATGCGCGCCTCGATGTTGAGCGCCTCGTCTTCCGGCACGATCAGCAGCACGGGCTCTGCCGACGTGATCACGCCACCGACGGTATGGGCGGTCAACTCGTGCACGATACCGCTTTGTGGCGCCTTCAGCTCCATCCGCGTCAACCGGTCCTTTGCCGCGCCTTCGCGCTCGGTGAGTTCGGCGAAGCGCGCCTCGATGCCTCTCAGTTCGCGCTGGGCT
The DNA here is from genome assembly GCA_937950105.1 of uncultured Alphaproteobacteria bacterium. Lineage (GTDB taxonomy): Bacteria > Pseudomonadota > Alphaproteobacteria > Rhizobiales > Hyphomicrobiaceae > JAEUMD01. Next base: position 1,411 of record CALFEM010000491.1, read on the forward strand.
TCGCCGCGCGCCGTCTGGTCGACGCTGAGGATCTGCAGGTTCAGTTCCGCGATCTGCCCGGCGACGCGTGCGATCTGTGACATCAGGGCGCCGTGCTCGCCGTCGAGCCGCGTCGCCTCGCGCTGCATGGCGAACACGCGCGAGATCGGCGTCAATGCTTTCTTCTGCAACTCGGTGACCTGCTCCAGCTCCTTGCGGATCAGCTTCAGTTCGTCGGCCTTGGCATCGCGCTGGCGAACGAGACCGGCGGTTTCCTCGCCGAGTTGCTGGATGCGCAGCCCCAGCTGTTCCTTCTGGCTCTTGCGGGTGGCGAGGTTCTCCTTGAACAGGCGCGTCTCGCCGTTCTGAACGAGAGATGCGTCGCCGCCCTGCGCGGTGAACTCCTCCGGATAGATGATGGAGTCCTGCCCGTCGCGCTCGGCCGTCAAGCGGACTTTGCGTCCCGACAACTCCACGAGCTGCGAGCGCACGATTGCCAGCTCGGCGCGAGTCTGCGTGTCGTCGAGGCGGATCAGCGTCTCGCCCGCCGCGACGCGCTGGCCGTTGCGAACGTTGATCGCTGCGACGATGCCGCCGTCGCGATGCTGAACCTTCTTGGCGTGCCGGTCCACGACCACCGAGCCTTGTGCGATCACGGCTCCGTTGAGCGAGGCTGTGGCCGCCCAGGTGCCGCATCCGACGATGAGCGCGCCGACGAGACAGGTGGCAGCCATGATGCGCGAGCCGATCGTGAAGCGAGTGTCGGCGGTGGCCGGGCCGACTGGTGCGGAATTCTGGGCTATCGACATGATGGCTTCGCCTCGTGCTTGTGTGGTCAGTCGCGATGGCAGAACTGGTCGTCGCCGATGTCGTGACGTCCGGTCAACTCGATCTGGAAGTCGGTATCGGCATCGTGATCGATATTGCCCTCGATGATCGTGGCCGAGGTTCCGTCATCGAATTCCTGGTAGATAATGCGCAGTTGTCCCGGCTCGGAGAAATCGGCGTTGTCGCGCATCAGGACGAAGCGGCGAATGCCTTCGTCGGAGAGGATATCGCCGAATTCGTCGGCGAACTCGCGGGAGATTTCGTCGATGTCGATACGGTCGCCCACGTCGAAATCGAGAATGCGGTCACGCGAGCCGTCACCGTTTCCGGCGGCATAGCTGCTCGTGAAGACGAAGACGTCGTTGCCGGTGCCTCCGGAGAATTCGTTGACGGCGTCGTTGGCAACGATCGTGTCGTCGCCGCTGCCGGTGACGACGTTCTCGACATTCGTCACGACATCGTTGCCGG
>CALFEM010000492.1 GCA_937950105.1 uncultured Alphaproteobacteria bacterium
CGCGGCAATCGAGGCTCGTGACGCCGAAGTTGCCCATCAGGTTCTTCAGCGCGAACATCTCTTCGGCGCCCGCGAGATCACCGGCTAGTGCGGCGATACGGTCCTTCGGCGTGACCTTCAGCGTCTCGGCGACCACCGTCAGCGCTTCATCCCAGGTCGCTGGCATCAGGCGGCCGTTCTTGCGCACGTAGCACTGGTCCAGACGCTGCGTCTTGAGGCCGTCGACGACGTGGCGCGTCTTGTCGGAAATCCACTCCTCGTTCACCGCGTCGTTGTTGCGCGGCAGGATGCGCATGACCTCGCGCCCACGCGAGTCGACGCGGATGTTCGATCCGACCGCATCCATGACGTCGATCGACTCGGTGCTCTTCAGCTCCCACGGCCGCGCATTGTGCGCCCACGGGCGATGCGTCAGCGCGCCGACCGGACAGAGGTCGACGGCGTTGGCGCTCATTTCCGAGAGAATGCCCTTCTGCAGGTACGTGGTGATCTCGGCGTCCTCACCGCGCCCCGCGAGGCCCAGTTCCTCGACGCCCGCCACCTCGGTCATGTAGCGGACGCAGCGCGTGCAGTGGATGCAGCGCGTCATCATCGTCTTGATGAGCGGGCCGATGTACTTCTCTTCGACCGCGCGCTTGTTCTCGTGGTAGCGCGAGCCGCCGACGCCATACATCAGCGCCTGATCCTGCAGGTCGCACTCGCCGCCCTGGTCGCAGATCGGGCAGTCTAGCGGATGGTTGATGAGCAGGAACTCCATCACCCCTTCGCGCGCCTTCTTCACCGTCGGGCTCTTGGTCGAGACCTTCTTCGGCGAGCCGTCACGGTTCGGCGGCAGATCGTTGACCGTCATGGCGCAGGACGCGACGGGCTTCGGCGAACCGTCGACCTCGACGAGGCACATGCGGCAGTTGCCGGCGATCGACAGGCGCTCGTGATAGCAGAAGCGCGGGATCTCGGAGCCGGCCATCTCGCACGCCTGCAACAGCGTGGTGCCGTCCGCTACCTCGATCGTCTTGCCGTCGATGATCAGTGTCTTGGGCATGTATCAGACCCGCGATTCGAGGTTCTTGATGCGCTTTTCGAGCTCATCGATCTTCTTCTGCACGCTTTCGTGGCGCACATTTGCATGTGCCGACAGTCCCAGCGCATACGTCACGCTTTCCGACAGGTCATCCAGCTGCTGACGCACCTTCTTGAACTCTTCACTATGCTCGCCTTGCGTCGCGCGAATCTCGCGCAGGAGCGTCAAGACGATATTGTCGGCATCACTTGCCACGACCTCAAACTCCGTTCGCTACGACGATCAGGGCCGACACCCTGAATCCGCTTGCGCTCGTTGTCCTGTTGCTTGGCATCGTGCTACTCCGCCGCCTCGCGGTGGCCCTTCTGGTATTGGTCGATGCGCGCTTCCATGACGGGACGGAAGTTGCGAATGAGGCCCTGCACCGGCCATGCCGCAGCGTCACCCAGCGCGCAAATGGTGTGGCCCTCGACCTGCTTGGACACGTCCCACAGCATGTCGATCTCGGACTTCCTCGCCTCGCCCTTGACCATGCGTTCCATGACGCGCCACATCCAGCCGCAACCCTCGCGGCACGGCGTGCACTGGCCGCAGCTCTCGTGCTTGTAGAAGTACGACAGCCGCGCGATCGCCTTGATGATGTCGGTCGACTTGTCCATCACGATCACGGCGGCGGTGCCGAGACCGGACTTGGCCTTCGACAGCGCGTCGAAATCCATGGTGATGTCGGAGCAGACGTCGGCCGTGATGCATGGCACCGACGAGCCGCCGGGAATGACCGCGAGCAGGTTGTCCCAGCCGCCGCGCACGCCGCCGCAGTGTCGGTCGATCAGCTCGCGCAGCGGAATGCCCATCTCTTCCTCGACCACGCAGGGATTGTTCACGTGGCCGGAGATCTGGAACAGCTTGGTGCCGGTGTTGTTCGGCTTGCCGAGACCTGCGAACCAGCCGGCGCCACGGCGCAGGATCTCGCCGACCACGGCAATCGACTCGACGTTGTTGACCGTCGTCGGCGCGCCGTAGAGGCCGCAGCCGGCCGGGAACGGCGGCTTCAGGCGCGGCTGGCCCTTCTTGCCCTCGATGCTCTCGATCATCGCGGTTTCTTCGCCGCAGATGTAGGCGCCGGCGCCGTGGTGCACGATGATGTCGAGATCCCAGCCGTGCACGTTGTTCTTGCCGATCAGGCGCGCGGCATAGGCCTCGTCCACCGAGCGCTGGAAGCGCTCACGCTCGCGGATGTACTCGCCACGGAAGTAGATCACACTGGTGTGGGCGCGCATAGCGAACGACGCGAGCAGGATGCCCTCGATCAGGATCTGCGGATCGTTGCGCAGGATCTCGCGGTCCTTGCACGAGCCCGGCTCCGACTCGTCCGCGTTGACGACGAGGTAGCTCGGACGCGGATCGTTCTTCGGCATGAACGACCACTTGAGACCGGTCGGGAAGCCGGCGCCGCCGCGTCCTCTCAGGCCCGAGGTCTTGACCTCGTTGATGATCCAGTCGTGGCCCTTGTCGATGAAGAACTTGGTGCCGTCCCACGCGCCACGCTTGATAGCCGCCTGCAGGCCGCTGTCGTGGAAGCCGTAGATGTTGCGGAAGATGCGATCCTTGTCAGCGAGCATGTCGCGTCACCCCTTCGGCCGCTCGCCGGCGGCGTGATCCGGCCGCCAGCCCGTGCTGAGTTTCTTGCACTGCTCGATCCACTTGTCGCGCTCGATGCGGCCCTTGAAGCCCTGCATCTCGGCCTCGAACCACGCGACCTCGGCGGGCGTCCACGCGGCGATCTGGTCGAAGTGCCAGATACCCATGGCATTGAGCTTCTCGTGCAGCTTGTCGCCGACGCCCCAGATGAGACCGAGATCGTCGCCCTTGCCGCCGTCGCGCGCCGCCGTCAGCAGCGCCGGCTTCGACGGCTTCACCTCGCCCGTCTCTGCGGCGGGCACCGACGATGGCGCCTGCGGCGCAGCGGATGTTGCCTCAGCCGGCCCGCGAGCCTGGGCGGGTGCCGGTGCACTCGCGGCGGCGGCCGGTGCGGGAGCGGCCGGTGTGGCCGCAGGGGCGGAAGCGCCCGACGCTGCGGCTGCCTTGGCCTGCGATGCGGCGGTCG
>CALFEM010000493.1 GCA_937950105.1 uncultured Alphaproteobacteria bacterium
GAACGCGGACCGACCGCGCCGGGGCTAGTGACGCCCGCGACAGGTGGGGCGTTAACGCCGTTGCGGCAACCGTGCCCGTCGATCCTCGAGCGCCCATCGATCGCGACGGGATGGTTCAGCAGGCCAATGGTCGCGGTCAAGTCCGGTCCGGAATCGCGGTTGCAGTGCGACTTGTCACTGCGGCGAGAGGAAGGCAAGGCGTCCGAACGAGAAGCAGCAAGCCGGTCGGCCTGGACGTGCGCCGGCCGGTACAACGAAACGAGCAGGAAAAGGCCCGATGTTCAAGGGAGCGTTCACCGCGCTGATCACGCCGTTCAGGAACGGCGCCGTCGACGAGCAGGCGCTCGCCGAGTTCGTCGAATGGCAGATCGCAGAGGGCATCCACGGGCTGGTCCCCGTCGGCACGACCGGCGAGAGCCCGACGCTCGACTACGATGAGCACAAGCGGGTGATCGAGATCACCATCGACGTCGCGAAGAAGCGCGTGCCCGTCATCGCCGGCACCGGCTCGAACTCGACCGCCGAGGCGATCGAGCTGTCCGCGCACGCCAAGGCGGCCGGCGCCGACGCGCTGCTGATCGTCACGCCCTACTACAACAAGCCGACCCAGGAAGGGCTCTACCAGCACTTCAAGGCGATCAACGACGCCGTCGACCTGCCGCTGGTGATCTACAACATTCCGGGCCGCTCGGTGGTCGACATGTCGGTCGCCACCATGGCGCGGCTCAACGAGCTGAAGAACGTCGTCGGCGTCAAGGACGCGACCGCCAACATCGCCCGCGTGACGCAGCAGCGCCTCGCCATGGGGCCTGAGTTCTGCCAGCTCTCGGGCGAGGACGGCACCGCGCTCGCCTTCAACGCGCACGGCGGCCAGGGCGTCATTTCGGTCGCCTCGAACGTCGCGCCGCGGCTCGTCGCCGAATTGCAGAACCTGACGCTCGAGGGTGACTTCAAGGCCGCGCTCGCGCTGCAGGATCGCCTCATGCCGCTGTTCGACGCCATGTTCGTCGAGACCAATCCGGGGCCGGTGAAGTACGCCGTGTCGCGGCTCGGCTTCTGTGCCGACGAAGCGCGTCTGCCGATGGTGCCGGTGTCGGAGGCGACGCGACAGACGGTCGATGCGGCAATGGCCCGGGCCGGTCTGACGGGCAAGAGTGGCGCGCTGTTCGCCAAGGCGGCGGAATAAGACCATGGCCGCCAGCAAGGACGACGATCGCAAGATCGTCTCCGAGAACCGCAAGGCGCGGTTCGAATATCGCATTGTCGAGGACCTCGAGGCCGGCATCGTGCTGGTCGGCACCGAGGTCAAATCGCTGCGCAAGGGGCACGCCAACATCGCCGAGAGCTATGCCTCGGCCGAGAACGGCGAGCTGTGGCTGATCAACGCGACCATCCCCGAGTACCAGCAGGCCGGGCGATTCTTCCAGCACGAGCCCAAGCGCAAGCGCAAGCTGCTGGTGTCGAAGCGCGAGCTGCACAAGCTCGTCATCGCCATCGAGCGCAAGGGCATGACGCTGATCCCGCTCGAGCTCTATTTCAACGCGCGCGGCATCGCCAAGATGAAGCTCGCTCTGGCCGAGGGCAAGAAGCTGCACGACAAGCGCGAGGATCAGGCCAAGCGCGACTGGAACCGCCAGAAAGCCCGCCTCCTGCGCGACAAGGGGTAGGGGCGCCGGGCTTCGTCGCGCGTCTTTCTGCGCGGGCGTGGATCGGCGTCGCAGCAGGCAGGCAGTGGGCAGTGGGCAGTGGGTCGCACACAAGGTTGCCTCTCCCCCTGCTCTGCACTTGCATGGGGAGAGGGTTAGGGTGAGGGGCAGCTCCAATCGCAATGGCGTCGTGTAGCAGCCCCTCGCCCCAACCCTCTCCCCGTAAGAACGGGGAGAGGGAGATGACCGACCCATGGCCTTGGCCGGCGCCGGAGGATGATGGGGCGGCCGCGCACCTGATCGCAGGTACACGACTGCCGGCGATCGCGCTCGACACGTGGATGGGCGTCGCCATCGACCTCGCGGCGCTCGCCGGTCGCGCGGTGGTGTTCGTCTATCCCTATACCGGCAGGCCGGGAGAGCCGAACCCGCCCGGCTGGGACGACATCGCCGGCGCCCACGGCTCGACGCCGCAGGCCGAGGGCTTCCGCGATGCCATGGCGATGTTCGCGCTGAAGGGCGTCAAGGTGTTCGGCTTGAGCGGACAGGACACTCGCGCGCAGGAGTCGTTCGCGCGCCGCTGCGGCATCACCTATCCGCTACTGTCCGACGCGGGCCTCCGCGTCGCCGATGCGCTGCGCCTGCCGCGTTTCGAAACCGGCGGCGTAACGTACTTGAAGCGGCTGACGCTGCTGGTGCGAGACGGCGCCATCGAGCGCTGCATCTATCCGGTGCACCCGCCGCACACGCACGCCGCCGACGTGCTGCGCCTGCTGGACTAGGGCGCGGGAGCGGCGACCGGCGTCAGCGGCTGCCTCACATCACGTCGCTTTCGACTTCCTCGACGTTGACGCCCATTTTTTCGAGGCCCTCCTCGAGGTAGTCGGCCAACAGCGGCACGCCGAGCAGGTAGCTCGCCACCGAGTTGACGCGCTCGTTCTGCGCCGTCTCTACAGCCTCGTCGAAGTCCTCCGGTTCGAAGGTGCCGCGCCCGATCCAGCACAGCGCCACCAGTTCGGCCTGCTCGTCGTCGTTCAGCGCCTCGATGAAGCCGGCGATTTCCGCACGCATGCCCTGATCGACGGCGCCGTCCTCGCTGCCGTCGTCCTCGTCGTTGTCGGTGTTCCAGGCGTCGACCTTCGAGTCGTACTCGCGCGCCCGGATGATGACATGAGCGACTTTTTCTGGCGCGATTTCCATCGGCATCGTGATTGTCTCGGCTCTGCTGACACGGTGGATACGGACGGCGGGCGCCCGGCGCGCCGCGCGGATTCGCAGCAGCGATCACGCCCGTATCTCACATCGTAGCGGCCCTGTCTGCAATGCGCGAGATGCGGCTTTCGGCGCCTGGCAGGCGGTCGAGGAGAGCGCGGCGCTATCGGGCGTCGAGCCTGGCCCGGATGCGGGCGACGACGGCGTCGAACATTTCCGGCGTGAGGCGGCGGGTGGAGGTGTTGTAGCGGGAGCAGTGAAAGCTGTCGAAAAGGGTTACCCCCGGCGCCACGGCGTGCTCCGCGCCATGCGCGAAGGCGAACTCCGATTTGCGCCGGCCGAGGGCAGTAAGCGTCGCGTCGTGGGCGATGCGGCCGAGCGCCAGAACGGCCGTCAGGTGGCGCTGGGCGCTGATGCGGGCGGCGAGAAAGCGGTTGCAGGTCGCCGCCTCGGCCGGGGTCGGCTTGTTTTCCGGCGGCACGCAGCGGACGGCGTTGGCGATCATGCAGTCGGCGAGTTCGAGGCCGTCGTCGGGCCGCGCGCCATAGGTGCCGCGCGCAAAACCGTGCGCCAGCAGCGTCCCGTAAAGCAGTTCGCCCGCGTAGTCGCCCGTGAAGGGGCGCCCGGTGCGGTTGGCCCCCTTGAGCCCCGGCGCGAGACCGACGACCAGCAGCCGCGCCTTGTCACTGCCGAAGGACGGCACCGGAGCGTTGAACCAGTCCGGCTCGGCGGCGGCGTTGGCGTGGCGGAAGGCCACGAGGCGCGGACACAGCGCGCAGTCGCGTGGGGGCTCCGGTGAAGCTGCGGCGGATGGCGGGGAAAGGCGCACGGTGTCGGAGGTGAGCTTGGTCATGCCGGCGGTTCTAGAGCGACATGGCTTTGCTGAAAATGCGAAAACGCCGCTCGACTACCGTTGGCGGTCCCGGACGCGTCGCCTCAGACGCTGTCCGGCAGGTCGTCGTTATCCTCGAACGGCACCGGTTCGGGCACCTGACGGAAATGCCGGCCACGCGACTCGCGCGGCTCACGCGGCGGGCGCTGCTGCGAGGGATCGCGGCAGATCGACGGCTCGAGATCGGCAAGGTCCACGAACTGGTCGGCCTGGCGGCGCAGATCGTCGGCGATCATCGGCGGCTGCGTCTGCAAGGTCGAGATGACGCTGACCCGCTTGCCCTTCTGCTGCAGGGCCGCGACCAGAGAGCGGAAGTCGCCGTCGCCCGAGAACAGCACGATGTGGTCGAGATGGTCGGACAGCCGCATGGCATCGACGGCCAACTCGATGTCCATATTGCCCTTGATCTTGCGCCGCCCGGTGGAGTCCGTGAACTCTTTGATCGGCTTGGTGACCATCGTGTAGCCGTTGTAATCCAGCCAGTCGATGAGCGGGCGGATCGACGAATACTCCTGATCCTCGGCCAACGCCGTGTAGTACAGCGCGCGCACGAGCGTCGCCCGCTGCCGGAAATGCTGGAGCAAACGCTTGTAATCGATGTCGAAGCCCAGAGACTTCGATGTCGCGTAGAGGTTGGCGCCATCGATGAAAAGAGCAACGCGCTCCTGACTGTAAAAGTGCATCGTGTTGTTCTCCGAGCTTGAACAGCTCATCTTTTGTGTTGTGGTGAAAGCACTGACCCTGTCGGCGAGCGCAGATGCGGCCGTTACTCGAACGCGCGCGACTGAGCTGCACGTAGCCGGATACTAGCAATACACGCCGAGATTTGGTGGTTTGGAGGCGCTTGGCAACTTGAACGAAGCGAATAACAGTTATTGCCCAATCTAATGGCCGCGGGTGCAGCGCGCAAGGGGTTGAGAAGCTTCAGATTTCTCCGGACTGAGCCTATTTGGGCCTGAATTTGTCGCACTGTACCGGTGTCAACAGGAGGAATGAAGTCCGAGTTCTGATCTTGGTTTGTGTCCGGAGATCGTTGCCATGCGGCCGGGATCGTGGCATCTTGGCGCTACAGAACGCCAGCGAGGGTTGTGGGAGCCACAGCCCCGCTTGTGCGTGGACGAGCCAATCTATGCGAGAGGTTGCCGCCCCATGGCCCGCGTTACCGTCGAAGATTGCGTCGACAAGGTTCCGAACCGCTTCGAGCTCGTGTTGCTGGCCGCTCACCGCGCCCGCAATATCGCCAGCGGCGGCGCCATGACGGTCGCGCCCGACAACGACAAGAACCCTGTCATCGCGCTACGCGAAATCGCCGAGCGGACCATCCCCGCCGACGACATGCGCGAGAGCTTCATTCATTCCATCCAGAAGTTCGTCGAGGTCGACGAGCCGGAAGCGGTCGCTGCCCCGTTGCTGCCGAGCGATCGCCGCTCGCCGGTGCTCGGCCGCGACGACCAGTCGAGCGACACCGTCGTCGACGTGATGACCGAGGAGCAGCTGCTGCGCGGTCTCGAAGCCCTGACGCCGACCGAGCCGTCGGCCAATGGCGCAAGCGGTGGCGGTAGCGGCAGCGGACGTGATCGCGGCCGCTGATCGCGGTCAGCGAGGCAACAAACAATCGGCGCCGTCGCACAACGCGATCGGCGCCGTTTTTCGTTTTCGGAACGGTGTCGTGTGTCACCAGAGCATCATCCGACCGCACGGAAATGCCTTTGGCGATTCAGCGGTCGGATAAAGATGCTCTGGCAGCCTAAAGCTAGAGCGCTTGCATCCGATCAGTGAACCGCAAGGCGGTTCCGTCTGATCGGATGGCGCTCTAGGGGCGCGGCGCGGCGTCACGTCGAAATCGTGATGCGTCAATCGGCTTGCGAAGCCGTTTCGACTTCTGCTGAGATGCGCGTCCCGTTGTTCGGAGCGCGCGCCGGTTGGCGCGGTGACGAAGGCGGCTGAAGGGTGACGCGGCCGCGAGGGAGTGCCGACGGCGATGATGCGCCAATACGAACTCGTCGAGCGCGTGCAGAGCTACGATCCCAAGGCGGACGACAAGCTCCTCAACCGCGCCTACGTCTACGCCATGCGCGCGCACGGCGCGCAGAAGCGTGCCGACGGTGCACCCTACTTCTCGCACCCGCTGGAAGTCGCCGCGATCCTCACCGACCTCAAACTCGACGATGCCACCATCGCCACCGCGCTGCTGCACGACGTCATCGAGGACACCGATACGACGCGCACCGAGATCGACCAGTTGTTCGGGCCGGAGATCGGCGCGCTGGTCGACGGGCTCACCAAGATCAAGAAGCTCGATCTGGTCACCAAGGAAGCCGAGCAGGCCGAAAATTTTCGCAAACTGCTGATCGCGATTTCGAGCGACATCCGCGTGCTGCTCGTCAAGCTCGCGGATCGCCTGCACAACATGCGCACGCTGGAGCACAAAAAGCCGAAGAGCCGCGAGCGCACCGCGCGCGAGACCCTCGACATCTATGCGCCGCTCGCCGGCCTGATGGGCATGCAGGCGATGCGCGACGAACTCGAGGACCACGCCTTCCGCTGGCTCGATCCGGACGCCTACCAGACCGTCACGCAGAAGCTGGCGGAACTGCGTGCGCGCAACGTCAATCTCGTCGAGGAAATCCGCTCGCAGCTCGGCGCCAGGCTGATCGAAGCCGGAGTCGAGGCCGAGGTGACGGGGCGGGAGAAGAAGCCCTATGCGATCTGGCGCAAGATGGAGAACAAGCAGATCAGCCTGGAGCAGCTGTCCGACATCTACGGCTTCCGCGTCATCGTCACCAAGGAAGAGGCGTGCTACCGCGCGCTCGGTGTCGTGCATCGCACGTGGCGCATGGTGCCCGGGCGCTTCAAGGACTACATCTCGGTGCCGAAGCGGAACAACTACCGCTCGCTGCACACCACGCTGGTCGGTCCGCGCTATCAGCGCGTCGAGCTGCAGATCCGCACGCGCGAGATGCACGAGGTGGCCGAGTATGGTGTCGCCGCGCACGCGCTCTACAAGCAGCCGGCGCCCGTGCGCCAGCCGTCCGCCGCAGCCGATAGCGATCCGCTCGAGGGGATCAACGGCGTGCGCGCGGCGGGCGAGGGCGAGCACAATCCCTATTTCCGGCTCCGGCATCTGGTCGAGACCCTGCTCGAGGGCGCCAACTCGGAGGAGTTTCTCGAGCACACCAAGCTCGAGCTGTTCCAGGATCAGGTCTTCTGCTTCACGCCGAAGGGCCGCCTGATCGCGCTGCCGCGCGGCGCCACCCCGATCGACTTCGCCTATGCGGTCCACACCGACGTCGGCAACACCTGCGTCGGCGCCAAGATCAACGGCCGCATCCGCCCGGTGATGACCGAACTCGCCAATGGCGACGAGGTCGAGATCGTCCGCTCCGACGCGCAGGTCCCGCCCGCCGCCTGGGAGCAGATCGCCGTCACCGGCCGCGCCCGCGCCGCCATCCGCCGCGCCACCCGCGACGCGGTCCGCAAGCAATTCGGCGGTCTCGGCCGTCAGATCCTGGAGCGCGCCTTCGAGCGCGCCGGCCGCACCTTCCTCGACGCCGATCTCGCCGCCGCGGTCCATCGCCTCGGCCACAATTCCTCGACCGAGGTGCTGACCGCCGTCGGCCGTGGCGAGATCGCTTCCGAGGCGGTGCTGCGCGCCGTCCATCCGGAGCTCTTCGACGCGCGCGGCCAACCGGCGGCGCCGCGCCCGGCCACCGGCGACGGCTGGTTCGACG
>CALFEM010000494.1 GCA_937950105.1 uncultured Alphaproteobacteria bacterium
GAGATGTGACCAGCGCGAGTAGGACGCCGCGAGCCCTGTCGCCTGCAGCGTCAGCATGGCCGCAACGAAAATCACTGCGTCATCGAGCATGAACACGGCGATATAGAGCGCCAGGTGCGCGTAATAGCCGAGCGGGGACAGATCGCTGAGCGCCAACACCTGTGTATAGACTGCCGGAATGCCTGCCGAGCACAGCAGCTCGATCATGTTGACGGCGACGGCCAGCGCCATGATGCCGAGAATGGCCATGAGAAAGGAGCGCTCGGATACTACGGTTTTCAGCCGGTCCATCACGCGCTGCCGCTCGCCCGGTGTCGCCACCGCACAGGTGGCATCCGGGTTCCGGATGAACTCGCGCAGGTAGTAGGCGCCGGCTCCCAGAGCAAACACGCCAACGGCCGCCCGGATCCAGGCGAGCGAACCGAGGAACAGGAAGAGATTGAGCCACGCGGCCATGAAAGCGAAATAGACGGCAGCCGACGTCAGCAGGAAAGCGGCGCCGTAGCTCCACATCCGCACGCGATCATTCATTCCGACCAACAGGCCGATCAGAAACACCAGCACCCACATAGCGCACGGATTGAAGCCGTCGACGGCGCCGAGCACGATGGTCAGCATCGGCAGAGAGAGCGAACGGGTTTCGATGCTGCCGATCACGGGAACCGCGATCGTCGAGGGCAGCTCGGGCCGTCTGATGCCGGAACTCGGCTGATCGCTCACCCCTTGCGCATGCGGCGCGCTCAGACCGGCTTGCACCAGAACCGGGCCGACGACATCGGTGCACGGGCCTTTCAGGCACTGCCTGACACGGCGCTCGATCTCGGCCCCCGTTGTGGCATCGTCGCGGTAGCCGACGAACGCCTCGTCGCCGACGATGACCATGGGGACACCCGGGGGCTCGTTGTCGAAGCGCTTCGAAAGAGCGATGAATGCGGCCTCCTTTCTGTCTTCGCCATCGAGTTCGAGGGAGTGCACGCGCGCGCCGGGGATGGTGGGCACGACGCGCTCGAGGAAACGGCGCGCATCGGCGCAATGCGGACAGGTCGCCGTCCAGAAAATATGGATATCAACCGTGGCGCCGACGGAGACCGCCCCGCCCGGAGTGAACGCCTTCTCCTGCGCCGGCACAGAAGGAACAGCTGCCAGAAACAGCGCAAACGCCAACAGAATTCGCAAGATCGTGCTCATGTCTGTCAGGAGCCACGAGGGCGGCCAGATCTCATTGAGCTGGCGCAAGACGGCCTGCCTCGGATGGCCGAACGTCCAGGCGCGACTGTGTTGGAGAAGGGGCATGTCCAGGCAAGACCGGACATCTTCAGACCTGTGCCGAAGTGCTGGCGGTGCGCTCTTGTGGTTCACCACGAAAAAACAAAACCAAAAGGGACTTGTTGCAGCACATGGCCCCGCGCGGACGCGGTTTCACTTCCCCACGGTCCAGCGCGTGAAGCGGAAATAGGTCGCGTTGGAAACGCGCGCGCCGAGCTTGACCAGCAGCGCCATGCGCCACGGAAACGCGATCTCGAATTTTCGCGCCACCAGACCCGCCATGATCTTGTCGATGGCCGGTGCGAGCGGCATCAAGCCTGGCATGGCGTTATCGTTGCCGGCAGTCAGGGGTGTCTCGATGTAGCCCGGATTGATGATGGTCACGTCGATGCCCTTCGCCTCCACGTCGAAGCGCAGGCAGTCGGCCATGGAACGGATCGCGGCCTTGGTCGGCGCGTAGTGGATGGCGCGCGGGAAACCGCGATAGCCGGCGAGCGAGCCCATCAGGGCGATGTGCCCGCGCCCGCGCTCGACCATCGCCGGGACGACCGCGGCGATCACGTTGCCGGTGCCGATGACGTTGGTTTCGACCGCGTCGCGAAAGCGCGCCACATCCATGCGCGCGGCGCTCTTGAACACGCCGATGCCGGCGTTGGCGAGCACGAGGTCGGGCACGCCGATGCGGGCGATCACGTCTGCTGTCGCCGCCGCCGTCGCTGCCGTGTCGCGCACGTCGAACGCGACCGGCTCGATGCCGGGCTGTTCGGCGGCAAGCGCTGCCAGTTTGTCGGCCGAGCGGGCGGAGGCGGCGACGCGGCAGCCGCCGCGCGCGAGACGCATGGCGATCTCGCGGCCGATGCCCGTGCTGGCACCGGTCACCCAGGCCGTTTTCCACGGCAACGACTTCGTCATCACGCCAATCCGTCCGGCAACCGGCCCGAGCGCCGGGCCGCGCGCGTGGCGGGTGCCCTCGCGGCACGCGCCCTCGGCCTTTGCCTATACGCCGACGATCGGCTGAAGCAAGCGCGCCATCCAGCCCTTGTAGCGGCTCGGCTTGACGATGCCGATGAGGCAGATGCAACCGACCTCCGGATCGGCAATCGGCTGATGCTCGACCTCCTCGTCGAGATCGGCGATGTCGCCGCGGCCGTAGCGGCCGAAGCAATCGCTGTAGGCGCCGTCCAGCAGCAGCGTCAGTTCCTGGCCGCCGTGGCCGTGCTCTGGCAACTTCAGGCCGGGCGCGACCTTGATGAGCCTGAGGTCGCCTCCGCCGGCTTTCGACAGCGGCAGTTTCTTGTGCCAGAGGCCGGGCGCCAGCCGCCGCCATTTGACGGCGTGGAGGTCCGTACCGACCAGCGCCACGAGCGGCGCGGGTACATCGCCGGACGGTACGCTCGCGCTGCTGCGAGGACGTGGGTCGGCACGCACAGCCAGGGCAGAGGCATCGCCGACATCGGGGGCTCCGCTCGTAACACGTTCGCCGTCTAGCCCGTCGAGCAGGGCACCGCCAGCTTCCTCGAGCCAGTTCACCTCGGCACGACACTCGGGGCACATGGCGACATGGCAGGAGACGACGGCAGCCAGCGCTTCCGGCAGGCTGCCGGCAGCGTAGCTCATGAGCGTTGCGGGATCCGGGTGGTGGTGGACGGTCATAGTTCTTTCAGATCCTCGACGAAGCCGCGCATCTTTCCGTAGGCGAGGCGCATGCGGGACTTCACGGTGCCGAGCGGCAGCCCGAGCCGGTCGGATATCTCATTGTGAGAAAGGCCATCGACGAAGGCGAGCACGACGATCTCGTGCTGCTCGGCGGGCAGGGTGGCCAGCGCCTTGCGTATACGTGTGCGCCGCACATCCAGATCGACGGCCTCGTCGGGCGGTATATCGTCAGAGGGTGTTTCGTCATGGCCCTCGGGCAGCGCCTGCCACGGCGTTTCGCGGCGCAGCCGGTCGATGCGCAGGTTGCGCGCAATGGTGAAGATCCAGGTCGTCGGGCTGCCTTTGGTGTCGGAATAGAGCCGCGCCTTGCGCCAGACCGCGAGCAGGGTTTCCTGCGCCAGTTCCTCGGCTGTGGTCGGGTCGGCCCCCTTGCGCATCATGTACGACTTGAGACGCGGCGCGTAGGTGCGGAACAACTCCGCGAACGCCTCGCCGTCGCGCGCCGCTGCCACGCGACGGATGAGGTCGGCGTCGGCGGCGCTGGCACTCGTGGAAACGGGCATTATGCGTTTGCTCTCACGGCGGATACGAACTCCGGGACGCGATATCTGGCACGAACCGAGCCTGTCATCGTGCACCAGCGTGAGCATATCCGAGGCCTCCTCCCGATGTCAGCCCTACGCGGTGCGCCGCCAGCCGGATCATCGTCCCCCTCTGATCGACCACCAGATCGTCATCGCCGCACCGCTGTCGGAGAGTGCAGTGCGAACTTGGGGGCTTGCGGCGGATCGCCGCGACAAATATTCTCACTTCCTGATGTCTGCGTCAGAGCAGACCAACAAGAAGTGATCGCCGCGCGCCTGCCTTGCACGTTTCGCGGCCAAGATCGCTGACGCGGCCAGTCCGATAACGGGTTGGTCCAACGAGGAAACGAACTGGGGAGATCGACGATAATGGCTTTTCGCCAATCGTTCGCAGCGCGGGCTCTGTCCGCGGCCGTGGGGCTCGGAGCAGCCCTCGGGATCGGGTTCACGACACCCGCCGCTCACGCCGATGACGACGCTACCGCGAAAGGCATCGAGCAGTTCCGCAAGATGCTCAAGGAAGACCCGTTCGCGAACCCCGGCTTCCTCGATGCCGACCGTGGTGCGGCGCTCTGGACAACGCCCAAGGGCGAGGCCAAGGCGACGCTCGAGAAGTGTGATCTCGGCAAGGGGCCGGGCGTGGTCGACGGCGCGTTCGCCGAGCTGCCGCGCTACTTCGCCGATGTCGACAAGGTGATGGACGTCGAAACGCGCATTCTCTGGTGCATGGAGAAGCTGCAGGGCTTCAATGCGGCCGAGTTCAAGAAGAAGCCGCACCCGGGCGGTGGCCAGCCGGTGAAGGATGTCGGCGCAATCGCAACCTGGGTCAGATCGGAAGAGCGTCGTGTAGGGAAAGAGTGTAGATCTCGGTGGTCG
>CALFEM010000495.1 GCA_937950105.1 uncultured Alphaproteobacteria bacterium
CGAGATGCCTAAGTGACTGGAGTTCAGACGTGTGCTCTTCCGATCTGTGCGCGAACGGCGCCTGCATGGCCTCGGCGAGACCGGGACCGAACCCTTGCGGGCGCGGCACAGGGCCACGCGCATAGCCCCCCTGCCAGTTGCCACCGATGCCAATCGCTTTGCCGCTGTTGTAGTTGCTGCCGCCGTGACCGAAGCTGCCTAAGTCCGCCGCGCGATCGCCATACACGCCGTCGTGCCCTGAAACACTCGTAGTGTGGTGCGCGCCACCGCCAGTGGCGCCGTACCCCGATGCGCGCTGCTGCTCGGACGCCATCGACGCGACCAGCGTCTCGATGGTCGCGGCGCCACCCTCGGCCGAAGCGCGATGCCCGGCCGCTTCGAGGCTCGCGCGCACGCCGCCGATGATGAGCGAGCGCACGCGGCCGGAATCGCGAAACCGCACCTCCGCCTTGGTCGGATGCACGTTGACGTCGACCTCGCGCGGGTCGAGCGACACGAACAGAGCGAGCAGCGGAAAGCGGCCCTTCGGGATGAGATCGCCATAGGCCGCGCGAATGGCGCCGACCAGCAGGCGATCCTTCACCGGGCGGCCGTTGACGAACAGATACTGCTGCGACTGGTCCGGACGATGCAGCGTCGGCAATCCCGCGAAACCTTCGAGACGCACGCCATCGCGCTCGCCCGCGATGGCCAGAGCGTCGTCCATGAACTCGCGGCCCATGATGCGGCCGAGACGCGCGAGCATGCCGTCCGGCGTCGCGGACGCGGCGGGCAGCTTGAGACCAGCGCGCTCGCCCGTGGTGACGGTGAAGGCGGTCTGCGGATTGGCCATGGCGATGCGCTTGACGATCTCGCTCACCGCCATGCTTTCGGCGCGCTCGGACTTGAGGAACTTAAGCCGCGCCGGCGTCGCCGAGAACAGATCGCGCACTTCGACGCGCGTGCCGAAGTTGCAGGCGGCCGGGCCGACGCCCGACTTCTCGCCGCGATCGACGACGATGCGGTGCGCATGCTCGCTGCCGCGCGGGCGCGAGGCGATCTCGAGATGCGCGATGGAGCCGATCGACGGCAGCGCCTCGCCGCGAAAGCCGAGCGAGCGGATGTCGAAAAGGTCCTCCTCGTCGAGCTTGCTGGTCGCATGACGCTCGACGGCCAGAGCGATATCGTCGCGGCTCATACCGCAGCCGTCGTCGGTCACCCGTACGAGCGAAAGCCCGCCGCCAGCCGTCACCACCTCGATGGCGCGCGCGCCGGCGTCGATGGCGTTCTCGACCAGTTCCTTGACGACGCTCGCCGGCCGCTCGATCACCTCGCCCGCAGCGATGCGATTGACGGTTTCCAGCGACAGCTGACGGATTCGCATGCTTCTCCAGCTTTCCAGCGCGCGGCGGTCGGTCACACCCGTCGAGGGAACGATTCGCTGCCACGCCGAATTTTACGCTGAGGCAGGGATACCGACCAAGCGCGCAACGCCCGGTAGCTGTGCATGGGGACCCGGCGACAGATTTGCGGCCGCCGACCGTTGCCTTGATCCCGCGTGGGCGCACACCAAATTGCAGTCGCCGCCGGATGCACGCGATCCGGGTTCGTCAGACATTACGGAGATCGATAGCTCACGATGGTCATGAGCGCGGCAACACCTGGAGCGAAACCGAGCGGGCGCCGGAATCCTCCGGCACGACGTACCCTCGTACTCGTCAATGGCAATGCGCGGCGCGGCGGCGAAGCCCTGCAGCCTGCGATTTCGCGGCTGCGGGCCGGCGGCATGGAAGTTGCGATCGAACGCCCCTCCGATCGCGACGCGGCGCAAGCGCTGATCCGGGCGCGTCGTGACGAAATCGACCGGCTCGTCGTGTGCGGCGGCGACGGCACGATCGCGTCATCCGCCAAGCTCGCCCACGAAATGCAACTCCCGCTCGGCATCATCCCGATGGGTACGGCAAACGATCTCGCACGCACGCTCGGCATCCCCGAGGATCCCGTGTCGGCCGCTGCGATCATCGCTGCCGGACACACGCGCCGTATCGATCTCGGCACCGTCAACGGGCACCCGTTTTTCAACGTCGCAAGCATCGGCCTCAGCGCCGATCTGGCACGCAATCTGTGCAAGGACACCAAGCGGCGCTACGGCCGCTTCGGTTACGCTGTGGCTGCAATACGGGCGCTGATCGCAGCCCGTCCGTTCACGGCACGTATACTCAATCGCGGTGAAGCGACAGTCGTGAAGACATTGCAGATCGCCGTCGGCAACGGCCGCCACTATGGCGGCGGCAATATCGTCGCCGAGCGGGCCGAGATCGACGACGGATACCTCGACCTCTACAGCCTCGAGGTTCACAGCGTGTGGAAGCTGGCGCTGATGATGAAGTCGTTTCGTGCCGGTCAGCACGGCTCCTGGAAGGAGGTGCGCACCGCGCGCTGCGTGGAGTTCGACATCACGACGCGCAAGCCGCAACCCGTGAATACCGATGGCGAGCTGGTCACCGAAACTCCGGCGCACTTCGTCGTGCATCCGAAGGCCATCACCGTGTTTGCGCCGCCGCACCGGCCGCGCGTGTGACAAAACTGCCGCAAAATTTCCCCAGAGCCGCGCCAGAATCGCGCGCGAATTGAGCCGGCGCAAGGCCGCGTGCTAAATCGAACATCTTGGCGTTTCAGGGGAGTTGGGTCGCATGGTCATGGTATGGCGTGGTTTCTCGGCCGCGTTCGCGGTGTCGCTCGCCGTCTCCCTCGGGGCGCCCGCGGCTTTCGCCAAGGACTTCACCTTCAGCGAGAAGGCCAATCCGCGGCTCGCCAAGAAGCTCAACATCCCGATCTACTTCACGCTGCCGTCGAGTGCGCGCGTGCCCTTGCAGGGTCCGTTCAAGACCACCGACACCCTGGTCGATTTCAAGCATCCCGACGCCATCACATCGGGCAGCGACGCGGGCCTTCGCATCGTCGTCACAAAGCGCGCGGGCATGTCGGCGCGCCTCGCCAAGAGCGGCATCTTCAAGACCGGCGATCTGCTGCTGACGTTCCGCCCGGAGTGGGGCGGAGCCGGCGCCTATCCGAACGTGCAGATGGGGATCAGCCATACCGGCGTCGCCTACATCAAGGACGGCAAGCTGCTGAACCTCGATAACCCCTTGAACGAGGAGTATCTCGGCGCCGGCATGCGTGGCGACCTGACCAGCCCGCACTATCGCACGAGATCGGAAGAGCACACGTCTGAACTCCAGTCACTTAGGCATCTCGT
>CALFEM010000496.1 GCA_937950105.1 uncultured Alphaproteobacteria bacterium
GCGGCGACATAAAGAGGTAATGCATGGGCGCTGGCGGTGAAATGCAATTGTGCGAGATCCTGATCCGCAAAGGGTTCGTGCATCTCGAACAGGTCAATGAAGCGCTCGAGTTGCAGAAGCTGCGGCCCAAGCGGGTGGGCGAGATCTTGCTTGATCTCGGCTATTGCGAAGAGGAGCACGTCCTCGAGGCGCTGGGCGAACAGTTCGACATGCGCTTCGAACGCGACCTGCGCACGAAGGTGGATCCCGCGCTGACGACGAAGGTGCCGATCAGCTTCATCCGCGAATACCACATGGTGCCCTACCGGCAGAACGGTTCCTCGTTCCTGGTCGCGGTCAACGATCCCGTGAACCTGCTTCCGCTTGATGAATTGCGCCTGTTGCTGGGCGGCCCGGTCGAACCGGTCCTGTGCAGCCACGACGACATCCAGTTCATCATTGACACGTATTTCGAGCAGCAGGGCCAGAACGCGGCCGACATGATTGACAGCATCACGATGAACGACGACTCCGAGGACGGGCAGACGGTCCATACGCTCGACCACGCCGAGTCCGAGCGCGACCTGCTCGATCTGGCCAACGAAGCGCCCATCATCAAGCTGATCAACCTGGTGATCACCGGCGCGGTGAAGGAACGCGGATCGGATATCCACATCGAGCCGTTCGAGAAGGAAGTGCGCGTCCGGTACCGCATTGACGGCGTGCTTTACGAGAAGTTCAACGTGCCGCGTTCGCAGCAGGCGGCGGTCATCTCGCGCGTGAAGATCATGGCGAACCTGAACATCGCCGAGCATCGTCTGCCGCAGGACGGCCGCATCAAGATCCGGTTGAGCGGCAAGGAAATTGACATCCGCGTTTCGATTATTCCGACGGCCTTCGGCGAGCGCATCGTGATGCGTATCCTCGAGAAGGGCAGCTTCCTGTTCAGCCTCGAACAGCTCGGGATGGACAAGCGCGATCACAATCTCATGGACAAGCTGATCACGAGTTCGCACGGCATCATCCTCGTGACCGGCCCCACCGGCAGCGGCAAGTCCACCACGCTCTACGCGGCGCTCCAGCGCGTGAATTCGCCGGACAAGAACATCATCACGGTCGAGGACCCGATCGAATACCTGATCGGCGGCATCGGCCAGATCCAGGTGCGCCCGAAGATTGGGCTGACGTTCGCGGCGGGCCTGCGCAGCATTCTGCGCCAAGACCCGGACGTGATTCTGGTCGGCGAAATTCGCGATATGGAAACGGCGGAGATGGCGGTGCAGGCGTCGCTGACGGGCCACTTGGTCTTCGCCACGCTGCACACCAACGACAGCGCGGGCGCGGTGACCCGTCTGATCAACATGGGCATCGAGCCGTTCCTGGTGACGTCCTCGACCATCGCGATCCAGGCGCAGCGCCTGGTGCGGCACATTTGCGACGAATGCAAAGAGGAATACACGCCCGAGCCGGGCTCGTTGCGCGAATTGGGCATCCAGGACGGCGATCCGGCGGCGCGGGTGCTCTGGCGAGGTACGGGCTGCAAGAAGTGTTCGGATCGCGGCTACTACGGCCGCACGGGCATCTTCGAGCTGCTGGTCATGACGCCGCACATCCAGGAGCTTGTCGTCCGGGGCGAGGACTCGAACGTTATTAAACGCGAGGCGCGCAAGCAAGGCATGCGCACCTTGCGCGAGGACGGCGCGCAGAAGATGCTCCGGGGCATGACGACGCTGGAAGAGATTTTGCGCGTGACGCGCGATGAGTTGATGGAGGAAGTGGTTTGAATGAGTTGACAGTTTTCAGTTGACAGTTGACGGATAAGAAACGTCTCTTATCGCAGTCTTTCCTGTCAACTGTCAACTCTCAACTGTCAACTGGAAACGTATGCCTGTATTCGAGTACAAAGCGATCGCGAAGAGCGACGGGAAGAACCGGAAGGGCGTCATAGACGCCGACAATCCGACACAGGCCCGGCGCAAATTGCGCGAACAGGGGTTGCTCCCGACCGACCTCCGCGAGACGGCGGCGGCCGGGGTCGAGATCGGAAGAGCGTCGTGTAGGGAAAGAGTGTAGATCTCGGTGGTCG
>CALFEM010000497.1 GCA_937950105.1 uncultured Alphaproteobacteria bacterium
GCTCGACGACGTGCTGCTGAAGAAGCCCGACTATATCAATGCCGCCGAGCATCCCGAGATCGCCTTCAAGAGCAATGAAGTCGTGATGACGACGGGACGCACCGCCAATGTCAGCGGCGATCTGACCTTCAACGGCGTCACCAAGCCGGTGACGCTGTCGGTGGTGTGGAACTTCTCCGGCGAGCATCCGCTGTCGAAGGTGAACCCGACCTATGCGGGCGTCTACGCCTCCGGCTTTTCCGCGCGCACGCAGATCCTGCGCAGCGAGTTCAACATCACGCGCTCGATCCCGCTGATTTCCGACGAGATCCGCATCACCATCGAGGCCGAGCTGCACAAGAAGTGACAGGTCCCCCCTCTCCCCATGCCCTGCACGCGCACGGGGGGAGTGGACTACGCCGCTCAACACCCGGCGATCGTCTCTGCCACCAGCATGTCGACCACCGCGCGCATGGCGTCGTCACGGCTCGCGCCTGCGGCGAGTGCGGTTTCCAGCATCGCTACCTGACGATCCGCGCTGGTGCCCTCGGCAACGATGCGGCGGGCATGCGCGATCTCGTCCATGCAGCCGAGCAGCCGCGCTTCCGCAGCGACGAGCCCGATCAGTTCCTCGACGAGAGCCGAAAAGGCGACCAGCTCGCCCTTGCCGAAATCGAACAGGCTGTCGCGCACGCTGTAGCGCTGCGCCCGCCAGCGGTTCTCCTCGATCAGAAATGCCGGGTATTCGCGCCACGCGCGGTTCTCGCAGCGGAGCCGATACAGCATGCGCGTCACGCACACGTAGAGCGCGGCGATCGACAGCGCGTCGTCGAGGCGCGTGCACACGTCCGTCACGCGCATTTCCAAAGTCGGGAAGCGCACGGAAGGACGCAAGTCCCACCACACCTTGGTCGCGTCCTCGATGACACCGGCGCGCACGAGAACATCGACGGTGCGCTGGAACTCGCCGAAACTCGCGAAGCGTTGCGGCAGGCCGGTGCGCGGCAGTTCGTGGAAAATGGCGAGGCGATAGCTATTGAGGCCGGTGTCGTCGCCCTCCCAGAACGGCGACGACGTCGACAGCATCAGCAGGTGCGGCAGGAAATAGCGCACCTGGTTCATGATGGCGATGCGCTCGTCCGGATGCTCGATCGCCACATGCACGTGCATGCCGCAGATGGCGAGCCGCCGCCCGATGCCGCCGAAGTCGCGAGCCAGCGCCTGATAGCGCGCCTTCGGTGTCGTCTGCAGGTTGGCCTTTTTGGCGAACGGATGCGTGGACGACGCGATCGGGGCGAGGCCGAAGCCGCGTGCCTCCCGCGCGATGGTGCCACGCAGGTGACGCAACTCGCTGCGCGCCTCTGTGAAGCTGGTGCAGACCTTGGTGCCGATCTCGATCTGGCTGCGCAGGAACTCGGGCGAGACCTGCTTGCCGAGCACCTCCTCACAGGCGGTCATCAGCTCCGGCGGGGCGGCGGCCAGATCGCGCGTGTCGAGGTCGACGAGGTGATATTCCTCCTCGATACCGAAGGTGAACGACGGCGGGCTGTGCGGCGTCTGCTGCATGGGCCGAGCCTGCCACAGGGCGCCTGCAGCGGCCAGTGCCCGGATCAAACAGCGGCCTGAGCGCGCGACCGGATTGATCCTGCCCCTTGGTTTCGCAGCCCCGGATGCCCTATAAGCCGCTCGGGATTGCGCTATAATCCCGACCCGACCACCCGACGCCCCACGCAGCGATCCGCAGCCTGGCCGGTGCCCGGCGAGTTAATGCGTTGCGTGAACAGGAGAAAGTGACAATGGCGGCCCCCTGGACTCCCGACAGCTGGCGCACCAAGCCGATCGTGCAGGTGCCCGAATATCCCGACGCCGGCGCCCTCGCGCAGGTCGAGGAGAAGCTGGCGAGCTTCCCGCCGCTGGTGTTCTACAACGAGGTGGCGCGGCTGCGCGAAAAGCTGGCCCAGACCGCCGCCGGCAACGGCTTCATTTTCCAGGGCGGCGACTGCGCGGAGAGCTTCAAGGAGCACACGCCCGACAACATCTCGAGCTACTTCCGCGTGTTCCTGCAGAGCGCGCTGGTGATGACGTTCGCCGGCGGCCTGCCGGTGGTGAAGATCGGCCGCATCGCCGGCCAGTTCGCCAAGCCGCGCTCGTCCCCCAACGAGAAGAAGGGTGACGTCGAGCTGCCGAGCTATCGCGGCGACATCATCAATGGCGCCGAGTTCACGCCGGAAGCGCGCATCCCCGATCCGCAGCGCATGCTGCAGGCGTACCGCCAGTCGGCGGCGACGCTGAACTTCCTGCGCGCGTTCCTGCAGGGCGGCTACGCCAGCCTCGAGAACGTGCACCGCTGGGCGCTCGGCTTCCTCAAGGGCAAGCCGATCGAGGCGAAGTACGAACTGCTCGCCGACGAGATCGAGCGCACGCGCGAGATCCTGCTGGCCATGGGTGTCGACGAGCGCAATACGCGCCCCCTTCAGACGACCGACTTCTACACCAGCCACGAGGCGCTGCTGCTGCCGTTCGAGCAGGCGTTGACGCGCCGCGACGGACTGATGGAGAGCGTCAACG
>CALFEM010000498.1 GCA_937950105.1 uncultured Alphaproteobacteria bacterium
CGGGCCGGCGCACCTCGATCGCCGCGCGGAACTCGTCGGTCGCATGGCTCACCACCACGACATCCGAGGCCTCGACCAGCTCGGCGGCGCTGGCGACGCACATGGCCTGCAAACCATCCATGAGTTGCGCCTGACGCGGAACGGCGTGCCGCACATAGTCGATCTGTCCCTGCAGCATCGGGCCGAAGTCGAGATTACCGTCGTACGCCTTGATGCTCGCGCCGTCTGCGAGCAGCGCCGCCATCACGTCGAGTGTCGGGCTCTCGCGCAGGTCGTCGGTTCGCGGCTTGAACGTCACGCCGAGGAAGCCGATGCGCTGCCCCGCAAACGGGCGCAACATGGCGATCGCTTCGGCGACGTGGCTCTGGTTCGACGGAATGAGACTCGCAACCAGCGGCAACTCGACGCCGAGTTCACCCGCGATGTGGCTCACCGCGCGCACTTCCTTCGGCAGGCAGGAACCGCCGAACGCGAAGCCGGGCTTCAGATAGTACGGCGACAGGTTGAGCTTGGTATCGCGCACGAAGATGTTCATCACGTCGTGGCTGTCGATGTGCAGTGCCTTGCACAGGCGACCGATCTCGTTGCCGAACGCAACCTTGGCGGCGTGCCACACGTTGTCGGCATACTTGACCATCTCGGCCGCGGCGATCGACGTGAAGATGACATTCTTGTCGATGGCCGAATAGATCGCGGTCACCGTCTTTTCGGCGCGCGCATCCGAGGCGCCCACCACCGTCTTCGGCGGCGCGAAGAAGTCGGCGACCGCGACGCCCTCGCGCAGGAACTCGGGATTGAAGCAGATGCCGAAGTCGGGACCGAGCGCCTTGCCCGAGGCCGTTTCGATTTCCTTCACCACGACATCCATGGTCGTGCCCGGCGGCACGGAACAGCGCAGCACGACGACGTGATAGGTGGATTTCATCGCGATGGCCTGACCGATACCGCGGCTCGCCGCGCGAACGTAGGTGAGGTCGCAGCCGCCATCCGGCGAGGTCGGCGTTCCGACCGAGAGGAACGTCACGTCGGTCTCGAGAACCGCCGCCACGAGATTGCGCGTCGCATCGATCAGGCCGGCCTTCACGCCCTGCTCGAGCAGATCACCGAGACGGTCCTCGACGATCGGAGCGCGCCCCGCGCGGATCGAATCCACCTTCTGCTGCGACAGGTCGACGCCGACCATACGGAAGCCTAGATCGGCGAGACACGCCATCGACACGGCACCGACGTAACCGAGCCCGACCACGCTGATCGCGGGGCGATCGACGTGGGTCGAAATCTCTTTGCCGCAAGACAAGGCGACATCGCGAGCCGCGGTGCGCGACTCCATGGCAAGGACTTCCATTCCTCTGAACTCCCGATCACGCGGAGTCATACCGCGCAGCGACACCCTGGCCCCCGCGCTGGCCACCCATGCCTCCGCGTAGCGGATGGTGGGTCGGCTCTCTGCGAACCTGCCTGACAGGCAGCTCCGCACGCACGGCAGCTCGAGTGTGAGAATTCCAGAGAAAGCTGGATTTCGAATAAAACGGTTCCGTAAAATTGCGCGCACCTGCGCTCAATTCAGCAGAACCTGGATGAAATGCGCACTCGGCAGTTCCAGCAACCCCGTGTAGATCATGACGACGAGGAACAGGCTGCCGAACGAGAGCAACGTCAAATATGCAGCGGCTGCCTCGCGCAGGTTGGCGACCAGCCTGTCGCCGGAGAAGCCCTGCTTCTGGTTGCCGCGGTTCGCCCACTTCTGCTTGGCGAGACGCCACATCATGTAGACCTTCACGCCGGCGTTAAGAATCTGGTTGGCATAAAGCGTCCACACGAAGCTGAAATCGACGCGACGCGCGTAGGAGAACAGCACCAGCGACAGAAGGAAGCGCGTGACGCCGACGTAGATGATGTAGGCAGCAAGGAAACCAGCGCCGATCTTGATGGCACCGGCGACCGCCAGCATCGGGCTGAACAGCATGGTCCACATGGCGAGACGCTGATCGATCACGCACCACCAGATGAAGAACGGCATGCGCCAGGGACCGAGCGCGATCGCGCGCTGGCCGTTGCGCAGCATGTTGCCCGACCAGCGCCTGAGGTTCTCGACCATACGCGTGACGCCCGAGCCCTCGACCACCTCGATGGTGGTGCCGGACGCATCGGGCACGTAGGTCATGCGCACGCCCTTGCGCAGCAGGGTGTACCAGGTGCTCTTGTCGTCGCCCGAGAGGAAGCGGAAAGTGCCCCACAGCCAATGGTTCAGGAAGTCCGCCTCCTGCAAGCGGATGAATTCCTCGGTCACGATGTAGGTGGCGCGGAACACCGAGAACCGCCCGGTCAGCGTCAGTACGCGATCCGACACGGCGTGGCTCTGCATGGCGAGGCGGCGCTGCGAAAAGCGCATGTCGAGCCACGATTGCATCCAGCGCGGACCGCGCACCAGCACGTGCTCGTCGGTCGTCAGCGCGTGCAGACCGGGATCGCGGGCGAACAGCGGGAAGCATTTGCGCACGGCGCCCGGATGCAGCACGAAGTCGCCGTCCATGAAGATGACGATGTCGTCCTTGCCGAGCCCGGCGCGCGACATGGCGCGCAGGATGAGTGCGATGGCGACGCGCTTGCCCGGCTGGTTCTGGCGGATGATGCGCAACGTGATGTCGCAGTCGGAGCCGACCAGTTCGAGATGCCGGGCGATCTTCTGCTCGTCGCTCGCCTCACTCGATCCGAGCCATAGCGTCGCCGGAACGCCGGCCTCTCGCACCTCGCGCACGATGGCGCGGATCACCGCTTCGGAAATCTCGCGGTGCTCGCGAAACGTCGTCATCTGGATGTGGATGTGTCGCGGTCGCCAGCCGTCGTTCCAGATGTCGGCAGCCAGATCGGAAGAGCGTCGTGTAGGGAAAGAGTGTAGATCTCGGTGGTC
>CALFEM010000499.1 GCA_937950105.1 uncultured Alphaproteobacteria bacterium
CTGCCATACCTCGAACGAGGACGCCAACACGTGCCCGATCCCACCACCAGCAGTGACGACCGCATTTCTTCGCCGCCCCCCCTTCCTGGCAGTACGAGCGTCCGCCTCTGGCTGATCGCCGTCACGCTGTCGTTCTCGCTGCTGCTTGTCGTCTGGTTGCTGGCCGCCCTCACCAGCAGGAGCGGACTGGCCGGTCTCGACCTCGGCCTCGTCGCCTGGCTGCACTCGCCGACCGACCCGCGCGATCCGATCGGCTCGCCGGGCTTCGAGAGCATCATGCGCGACATCACCGCGCTCGGTTCGAATACGTTTCTCATCCTGTTGACGCTGCTCGGCACCGGCCTGCTGGCGCTGCTGCAGCGGCCGGGTGCTGCCGCCTTCCTGTTCACCACGGCGACCGGCGCGCTGATCTTCAACAGCCTCGTCAAGTCGATGGTGGCGCGCGCCCGGCCGGATTTCACCAGCGTCACCCTGACCACCGACACGACCAGTTTCCCGAGCAGCCACGCCATGCTCACCGCCACCGTGCTGCTCACCCTCGCCGCCCTCGCCGCCCGCGAGCAGACGAGCAAAACCGTGATCGCCCTGCTGATGGGAAGCGCGGCGGCGCTGGTCGTTCTGGTCGGCTTCACGCGCATCTATCTCGGCGCCCACTGGCCGAGCGACGTCCTCACCGGCTGGGTGATCGGCAGCGCCTGGGTGCTCGCCGCCGTCAAACTGTCCGAAACCCCGCAGCCGCCCGAATGAGTGCCAGCCCCCGGCGGGTCGCCGGGCCGAACAGACACAGGCCTTCGCCCCTGTCACACTCCCCGGCCAGCGAACCCCTTGGAAGTCCAGCCGATCGCCTGTTACGCTTCGGCAACTCGCGGACGCGACGACGGACGATTCGCTGGACGGGAAATCGCATCGACCGGCGCCGTACACGGGTCACGTCGCCGCCGGCTGCCGTCGAACATCGCTAGACGCGCGACGTCCGCTGCGCGCAAGAACCAGAACTAGCAGAGGCCATCAGCACGCCATGAGCTTCGTCAGAGCGAGCCAGTCCGCGCCGGCCGGTGATCTGCTCGCCCGCTACCCGCGCCCCGCCGCCGGCATCCATGACGAGATGCTGGCCGCCGACGGCAGCATCCGCGAGGCGTGGTGGCCGTTCATCTCGGCCATGGCGGCGCTGTCACCGCAGGAGCTGGAGGCCCGCTCGCACCGCCTCGACAAGCGCGTGCACCAGATCGGCATCGCCTACGACATTTTTGCCGACCCGAGCACGCCGCGCCAGCGCTGGACCGTCGACCTGGTGCCGCTGATCGTCGGCGCCGGCGAATGGGCGTGGCTCGAGCAGGCCCTCGCCCAGCGTGCGCGCCTGTTCGATGCCATCCTGTCCGATCTCTACGGGGCGCAACAGCTTTTGCGCGAAGGGTTGATCCCTCCGGCCCTGGTGCTCTCCGACCCCGCGTTTCTGCGCGCCTGTCAGGGCATCGAACCGAAGACCGGTCACCTGCAGTTCTACGCCGCCGATCTCGCCCGCGATGCGAACGGCCACTGGCGTGTCATCGACAGCCATACCGAGACCCCGGCCGGCATCGGTTCCGCGCTCGCCAACCGGGTCGCCCATACCCACGTCGCCAGCGACCTGTTCAAGGCATCGAACGCCCGCCGCATCGCCGCCTTCTTCCAGGAGATGCAGGCGAGCATCGTCGAATCGAGCATGCGCTCCAATCCGCGCGTGGCGCTGCTCACCCCCGGCCCGCATCACGAGGATTATTTCAGCCACGCCTATCTGGCGCGCTACCTCGGCTACCTGCTGGTCGAGGGCAACGATCTCAGAACCGTCGGCGACCTGCTATACCTGAAGACGCTCGAGGGCCTGAAGCAGGTCGACGTCGTGGTGCGCTGCATCGAGGGCCATTCGGCCGACCCGCTCGAGCTCGATCCTGCCGGCTTCGGCGGCCCGGTCGGACTGCTCGACGTGGTGCGCCGCACGCCCGGACTGATCGTCAACTCGATCGGCGCGGCGGTCGTGCAGAACCGTGGTCTCGGGGCCTACCTGCCCTCCGTCTGTCGCAGCCTGCTTGGCGAGGACCTGCTGCTTTCCGACACCCCGCGCCGCTGGCTCGGCGCCGCCGACGCCGCCGGGCGCGATGGCCTCGGCGACCTCGACCAGTTGATCGTGCGCAAGGCACAGGAAGGCATGGGTCGTCCGGGTCGCGCCGCCCTCGGCCGGCGCGGCGCCGATCTCTCCGCCGCCGAGCGCGAACTGCTGACGAGCGAGGTCGCCCTGCTCGGCGACCGTCTCGTCGCCGAGCCGACGCCGACGTTCGGCACCACGCCGTCGCTGACCGCCAACGGACTGGCGCCGGTACCGTTCGCCATGCGCCTGTTCGTGTCGCGCAGCACCGACGGCTTCGTCGTCATGCCGGGCGGTCTCGCCATGTCGGTCGCCGGTGATCGCGCGCTCGGCCTGTCCTCGCCCGAGGGGCGCACGCGCGACGTCTGGGTGTCCGGCGACGGCGACAAGCAGGCCTATTCGAGTCTGTGGCGGCCGACGATCGAGACCGCGCAGGTCGAGCGTTCGCAGCGCGTCACGCAGAGCCGCGCCGCCGACGACCTCTACTGGCTCGGGCGCTATGCCGAGCGCGCCGACTGGACCATGCGCGTCCTGCGCAGCGCCCTGCAGCGCCAGCAGGAGGACGGCTTGCCGGTCGAGGGACAGGCAGCAGCCCGCCGCTGCCTCGAGGTGCTGCTGACCGACAAGCCGACCGGCACGCCGCCGCACAAGCAGCTCTCCGATTCCGCGGCCATCGATCCGCTGGCGCGCGACCTCATCGCCGGCGACATCGGCCATCGCTCGCTGTCGCGCACCTTCGACGGGCTCTACCGCTGCGCCAGCCTGACGCGCGACCGCCTCTCGCTCGAAGCCTGGCAGACGCTCGACCGCTTCCAGCCGACCGGCGACTGGCGGCGCGAGTTGATCGCCGCGCGCGGCGGCGACGCCATCGACCGCATCGAGGAAGGGCTCGCCTCGCTCGCCTCGTTCGGCGGCCTGATGCACGAGAACATGACGCGCAACTTCGGCTGGGCGTTCCTCGACATGGGGCGGCGCCTGTCGCGCGCCTACAATCTTTCCGAGGCGGTGTTCGCGTTATTCTCGGCGCCGCTGGCACCGGACGAGGAGGAAGAAGTCGCCAGTCAGCGCTTCCTGCTCGAGGCCGCCGACAGCTTCATCACCTATCGCTCGCGCTACCGGCTCGATCCGATGCTGCCGCTGGTCCTCGATCTGCTGCTGCTCGACGAAAGCAATCCGCGCAGCCTCGCCTTCCAGCTCGCCGCCATCACGCGCCATCTCGAGACCCTGCCCAAATCCGGCAACGGCTCCATGCTGCCGGAGGAGCGCCGCCAGATCCTCGCGTTGCAGACTGCCGTACGGTTGTTCGACGTGCAGCCGCTCGGCAAGGGCGAGCGCGACGGTCTCGCCGACATCATGCGCCGCATGATCGTCGAGCTGCCGGAACTGTCGAACACCATCGCGCGGCGTTACTTCAGCCTGCTGCAGGCGCGTCCGCACCGCTTGACGACGCGGCACGGACAAAAGCCATGAGCTACGAGATCAGCCACAAGACGCTGTACCGCTACGAAACGCCGGTGGTGCATTCGCACCAGCGCCTGCACCTTTCGCCGCGCACCGTGGATAACCAGCGCGTCCTCAGCCATACGCTGCTGATCGAGCCGGCACCGACACAGCGCCACGACGGTCGCGATGCCTTCGGCAATCCGGTCGTCACGCTGGAGATCGATCGCGATCATTCGACTTTCACCGTGCAGGCGCTGAGCCGCATCGAACTCACCCCGCACGCGCCCGTGATCCCGTCGAGCACGACGCCGTGGGAACAGGTTCGCGACCGCCTGCGCGTCGGCCCGGCTCCCTTCGACATCGACGTCGTACAATATGCGAGCGCCTCCCGGCTGACGGCGCCGACGCTGGCGGTCGCCGAGTTCGCGCACGAGTCGTTCACGCCCGGGCGTCCGTATGTCGAGGCGGCGTTCCATCTCTCCTGCCGCATCTTCCGCGAGTTCAAGTTCGACCCGACCGCGACCGACGTCTCGACGCCGACCGCGGAGGTGCTGCGCATCCGCCGTGGCGTCTGCCAGGACTTCTCCCATCTGGCGCTCGCCGCCATTCGCGCGCTGAAGCTGCCGGCGCGCTATGTCAGCGGCTACCTGCTCACCCATCCGGCGCCTGGGCAGCAGAAACTGCGCGGCGCCGACGCCTCGCATGCGTGGATCTCGGTATGGGATCCGGGCTGCGGCTGGGTTGACATCGATCCGACCAACGGACTGATGCCCAGCAACGAGCACATCGCCTTCGCCTACGGCCGCGACTACGACGACATCAATCCGATCTCGGGCGTGATCCTCGGCGGAGCGAGCCACACGGTCGCGGTTTCGGTCGACGTCGACCCGGTCCCATCGTGAGACGACGCATCGAGGCGCACCCTCAGCGCTCCGGGCATGACTTCGGTAAAGTGCCGACTGGCGAGGTCAGGTTATCCGTTGGTTGCCGGCCCGCCCGTGAGTCGTAGAGACCCTCCCGGGATGCGACCGGCCCAGAGCCACTGGCGTGGTTTCCAGACCCCTCGCCGCCACGCCCGTGCGGCCTGCGCGCACGTGCCCCGTGCGTGCAGGCCGTATCGCGTCAGGCCCCGAACGGAGCAGACATGAGCAATCTCAACGCTTCCGCACGCATCGGCCACAATGCCGACGGCGTGATCCTCGCCATCGAGGCCCGCTTTTTCAACAGCCTCGCCAAATACAGTGGCGTCGACGGCGTCGCGCGACCGCTCGAGGTTGCCGCGGGCACCACGGTCGGTGATCTCATTCGCATGTTCGCACTGCCGCTGCCCGAGATCTTTCTGGTGCTGCGCAATGGCCGCGACATCACGCCCGGTCTCTATCAGGGCGGTGTTGTCAACGAGGACGTCGTGGTCGACGACGGCGACGTGATCGCGTTCTCGGGCCCGGTCCCGTACAGCTACGGCTACGGCGCCCCCGTGGTGTGACGCCCGTACAAAAGCGTACAGCCTGCACAGACGTCCGCCCGGTCGAAAACGCCCGTAGATACGGGCCGATCGGGCCGGATGGCCCGTCAGCGACGAAATCACTCACCACCTGACCGAACGGGTCGCATGGCCAAGCAGGAACTCGGTGCCTACGATCACTGAAGTGCTGCCGATCCTGCGGCAGCGCCCTGCAAAAGACGGCTCACCGGCGTACCGGCCGGGAAGGACCGCCGCAGAAGCGGAGGGTGCCATGGAACGGCTGACCGACTGGCCCATGTTCCACCACGTCGAGCGTCGCGCACGCCGGCTCAACGACATGATCGAGCGCATCGGCGCCGATCGCAGCCAACTGGTGCGCCGCTGCGGCGGCGCGACCGTAGCCGAGGCGAGCCACAACTGCCTCGTCTGCCCCTATCCGACCGCGTGTATGGAGTGGGTGAGCGACTTGAGCTTCGACGCCGACGAGCCGCCGGAGTTCTGTCGCAACCGTGCGCTGTTGCGGCGTTGCCGCGCGCAGGCGCAGTAATACACGCTCGAGATCGCGGTTTGCCGGTGTTGCCGCGCGCATGAGCCTCGCGGCTTCTCCCGCCACGTCACGTGCCGCAGAAGGTCGCATGCACGATCTGATCGGCGCGCGGTGGTGTCGCGAAGCGTTCTTTGCCCGGCTGCTCGTCGAACGGGTGCTGGAGAACCGCCACCAGTTCGTCAAAGGGGCGAAGGTCACCGCTTGCGGTGGCGGCAGCCAGGGCCTCCTCGACGAGGTGATTGCGCGCGATGTAGAGCGGATTGGCCGCGCGCATGAGGGCACGCCGCGTTCCCGCGTTGCCTGCTTCGCCCGCAAGGCGCGCACGCCAGCGTGACAGCCACGTCGCCGCCGCGTCGCCGCCGCCGAGCATGCTCTTCACTTCGTCGCTTGCCGCGCCGGATGTCTCTGCGTCGGCAAGCCGGCGGAACGTCAGCGTGTAGTCGGCACTCGCCGCCGCCATCAAGCCGAGCAGGTCCTCCACCAGCGTCACGTCCTCACGCACCACGCCGACGTTGAGGATGCCGATCTTGCGCGTCAGCCCCGGCGCGTAGGCGACGACGAACGGCACCGGGAAGCGCTCGATCATGTCGGTCGCGATCTTCACCGCGAGGTTTTGGTCGGAGGCGATGAGCGGCAGCAGCGTTTCGGCGAAGCGCGCCAGGTTCCACTGGCCGATGGCCGGCTGGTTGGCGAAGGCGTAGCGGCCCTGATGGTCGATCGATGAATAGACCTGCCCGGCGTTGTAGTCGTCCATGAAGGCGCACGGGCCGTAGTCGATGGTCTCGCCGGCGATCGACATGTTGTCGGTGTTCATGACGCCGTGGATGAAGCCGACGTGCATCCAGCGCGCGATCAGGGCGGCTTGTCGCGCGATGACGAGATCCAGCAGCGCGACGTAGTCGTTGTCGGCCTCGCGCGCTTGCGGGTAGTGGCGGTCGATGACGTAGTCGGCGAGCACGCGCACCGCCTCCGCATCGCCACGCGCGGCAAAAAACTGGAACGTGCCGACGCGCACATGGCTTGCCGCGACGCGCACCAGCACGGCACCGGGCAAGGGCTCCTCGCGCAGGACATGCTCTCCCGTGGACACGGCGGCCAGCGCCCGCGTCGTCGGGATACCGAGCGCCGCCATGGCCTCGCTGACGATGTATTCGCGCAGCACGGGTCCGAGCGCGGCCCGACCATCGCCACGGCGCGACCACGGCGTCGGCCCGGAACCCTTGAGTTGCAGATCGAAGCGCTCGCCCGACGGCGCGATCACCTCGCCGAGCAGGATGGCGCGACCATCGCCGAGCTGCGGCGAGAAGCCGCCGAACTGGTGTCCGGCATAAGCCTGTGCGATCGGAGATGCGCCCTCAGGCACGCTGTTGCCGGCGAGCATGGCGACGCCTTCGCTCGAAGCGAGCCAGTCCGCGTCGAGCCCGAGCGCGCGCGCGACCGGGGCATTCAGGCGCAGCAGGGCCGGCTCGCGCACCGGCGTCGGCAGTGTGCGCGTGTAGAAGCGATCAGGAAGCGTCGCGTAGCTGTTGTCGAAGGCGATCAGGGCGCAGTTCCTCAGGATGAAGTTTCGGTCCGACGATGCGTCAACCTATCCGAACGGCCGGTCAAAGCCGAGCGCGCAGTTCAGGTTTCATATGGGAAGGGCGAATGCGCGAGCACAGTCTTGCGTCAAAGCGTGGTCAGCAGTCACGCTTGCGGGCGGGTTTGCGGCGTGCCGCCGAAGCCGGCGCGGTTGCCTTGCCGCTTCCGGGGCTCTCCGCGATCTGGGCGTTCTGCCCATAGCTCTTGAAGCGCTGCATCACCTCGGCCATCGCATCCGCGCCGAGCACGTGCGGCGCCCCGAGCAGCAGCACCTTGACGTACTGCTCGGCCAGCACCTCGACCTCGAAGGCGAGTTCCAGCGCCGCAGCGAGCGTCGTGCCGATGGCGATCTGGCCGTGGTTGGCCATCAGGCAGGCATTGCGCTCGGCGAGACCTTCGGCGACGTAGCGGGCCAGATGCTCGCTGCCGAACAGCGCATACGGCACCAGCGGAATGTCGCTGCCCCCTGCCACCGCCACCATGTAGTGGAAGGCCGGGATCGCCTTGTGTGCGCACGCGAGCACCGTCGCGTGCAGCGAGTGCGTGTGTACGACCGCGTGCATGTCGGGGCGCGCCGCATAGACGGCGAGGAGAAAGCGCCACTCGCTCGACGGCTTCAGCGCGCCGGGCGCGGTCGTCCCGTCGGCGGCGACGCGAACCATCTGGTCGGGCGTCAGCTCCTCGTAGGCGATCCCGGTTGGTGTGATCAGCATGCCATCACGGAAACGGGCCGAGACGTTGCCGGATCGGCCCGGTGACAAGCCCTTGCGGCTCATTTCCAGCGCCGTCGCCAGCAGGCACGCACGCACGCTCTGCTCGTCGCCTGAGCTCGAGTCCGCTGCAGCGCGCCGCTGGTCCATGCCGTCCGCTCCCCTGCTCGCCTCTGCCGCTCGCGTCAGAGGTATGCGATCAACCGCCGCGCCGCAGCCACGGCGAGCCACAGCACC
>CALFEM010000500.1 GCA_937950105.1 uncultured Alphaproteobacteria bacterium
CTCGGCGGAGTCCGAAAAGCCGAAGCGGCCCGGCATCAGGTGCCAGAGCGGGTTCTGTGGCATGTGCGCGGCGAAGATGACGACCAGCGCCAACCCGCGCGCCACGTCGAGGCGCGGATCGCGCGAACTTGCCTTGGAGCGAAACGCAGCTTCGATATCCATGGGAACCCGCGGAGCAAGCCAGTCGAGAAGTTGACGCTGCACGGTGGGCCTGACGAAGCAGGCGAAGCACACGATGCCATCATTCAGGCTTTTCTGTGCCATGAGAATTTGTGCGCCGCGAAGCCGTCCGGTCTCCCTGTGGCCGCGGCAACACGCATGCACAGGCAGGGTGCGGCTTAGCGATCGGCTGCCGGGAATTGCGGCAACGACCAGCGGCTAGTCTAGGACCGACGGGCGGACCGCGGCGGCTTCACGCCCGGAAATGCTTCGACAGCTTGAGCCCCTGCGCCTGGTAGTTGGAGCCGAGGTCGCGGCCGTAGAGCTTGTCCGGCACCTGCTCCATGCGCTCGTAGATGAGCCGCCCGATCACCTGCCCGTCCTCGAGCACGAACGGCACCTTGTGGCTGCGGACTTCGAGTACGACGCGGGCGCCTGAGCCGCCAGCCGGCTCGTGGCCGAAGCCAGGGTCCATGAAGCCGGCGTAATGCACACGGAACTCGCCGACCAGCGGGTTGAACGGCACCATCTCGGCGGCGTGCGTCGGCGGCACGTGCACGGCCTCTTTCGAGGCGAGGATATAGAACTGGTCGGGATCGAGGATCAGCCGCCGCTTGTCGCGCACGTGGATCGGCTCCCAGTAGTCCGCGAGCGCGCACGAGCCCGGCGCATCGACATCGACGAGCCCGGTGTGACGCTTGCCGCGATAGCCGACCAGCCCCTGGGTATCTCCGACCAGATCGACCGACAGCGCGATGCCGTTGGCGACGTCGGCGCTGGCGGTCCCGCCCGAGACGAGACGCTGCGCCTCGTGCAACGCCATCAACTCTGCGTCGCTGATGGTCGGCTGGCCGCGCCGGAAACGGATCTGCGACAGGGTCGACCCGGTGCGGACGACGATCGGGAAGGTCTGCGGGCAGATCTCGGCGTAGAGCCGCCCCTTGTAGCCGGCCGGGACCGTGTCGAATGCGGCGACGCCGTCGGCGATGACGCGCGTGAACACGTCGAGGCGGCCGGTCGAACTCTTCGGATTGGCCGCCGCGGCTATGTCGGCCGGCAGCGCCAGTCCTTCGAGCAACGGCACCACGTAGACGCAGCCCGTCTCCAG
This sequence comes from uncultured Alphaproteobacteria bacterium, assembly GCA_937950105.1. Taxonomy (GTDB): domain Bacteria; phylum Pseudomonadota; class Alphaproteobacteria; order Rhizobiales; family Hyphomicrobiaceae; genus JAEUMD01. Next base: position 1,268 of record CALFEM010000500.1, read on the forward strand.
CACCGCGCCTTGCGTCAGGTCGAACTTGTGCAGCTTCAGGTCGTCGAGCCGCTCGGCGACATCGATGCCGGGACCGGGGAGAAAGCTCGCCCGCACCCGATAGGCGACCTCGCCAAGTCTCAGATCGAGGCTCGCCGGCTGCACCTGCTTCGCCCCGAGCGGCCGCGCCACTGTCACCTCGCCGCGCCCGACCAGCGCACGGATCGCCTGCGACGGCAGGATGCCGCCCGCCGTCCGTACGGACTCCGTCGATCCGGCACGCTTGCCGGCTGGCTTCTGCTTCGCTTCGGTCCTGGCCATGGCGCTCCCCTGCTGATCCGCTCTAACCGAACGCCCCCTTGACGCCAAGGGCCGCAGGGCGATAATCCCGCCCGAACTTCGTGGCGATTTGGCCGGCCGGCTTGCAGCCACGTAAAACAACTCGCTAAAGGGCCGCGCGCAAATCCCGGATGTTCCGAGACGTTTGCCGCCGGCTTGGCTGGCCGCGACGATCCGTGTCCGTCTCCGAGGAGCGCAGAAAGCCATGACAGCCGACAACAACGACAAGAAGCCATCAGGCCCCGAGAGCTGGCGCCCGGCGACGCGCCTCGTCCACGGCGGCACGCTGCGCTCGCAGTTCGGTGAGACCTCCGAGGCGATCTTCCTGACGCAGGGCTTCGTCTACAAGTCCGCCGAGCAGGCCGAGGCCCGTTTCAAGAACGAGGACCCCGGCTACCAGTACAGCCGCTTCTCGAACCCCACCGTATCGATGCTGGAGGAACGCATCCGGCTGCTCGAAGGCGCCGAGGATTGCCGTGCCATCGCGACCGGCATGGCCGCTGTTTCGGGCGCCATCCTGTCGCGGCTCTCCGCGGGCGATCACATCGTCTCGGCCCGCGCGCTGTTCGGCTCGTGCCGTTACATCGTCGAGGAGCTCTGCCCGCGCTTCGGCATCACCTGCACGCTGATCGACGGCCGCGACCTCGGCCAATGGCGCGCCGCCTGCCGTCCCAACACCAAGGCGTTCTTCTTCGAGACGCCGGCCAACCCGACGCTGGAGCTGGTCGACATCGCCGAAGTCTCGAAGATCGCCCACGAGATCGGCGCCACCGTCATCGTCGACAACGTCTTCGCGACGCCGATGCTGCAGCGGCCGCTGGAGCACGGCGCCGACGTCGTGGTCTATTCCGCGACCAAGCACATCGACGGCCAGGGCCGCTGCCTCGGCGGCCTCGTGCTCGCCTCGCAGCAGTTCGTGAAGGACTACCTGCACGATTTCCTGCGCCAGACCGGCCCGGCGATCTCGCCCTTCAATGCGTGGGTGATGCTGAAGGGCCTCGAAACGCTTCCCCTGCGCGTCAAGGCGCAGTGCGACAACGCCGCGATCATCGCCGATGCGCTCGCCGCCAACCGCCGCGTTCCCAAGGTGCTCTATCCGACCCGCGACGACCATCCGCAGCGCGCCATTGCCGCAAAGCAGATGACCGGCGGCGGCCAGATCGTCACCTTCGAGCTGGACGGGGGAAAACGCGAGGCATTCCGCTTCCTCAACGCGCTGAACATCGCACGCATCTCGAACAACCTCGGCGATACCAAGAGCCTCGTCACCCACCCGGCGACGACCACCCACTTCCGCCTGAAGCCCGAAGCCCGCGCCGAACTCGGCATCGGCGACGGCATGGTGCGTCTGTCGGTCGGCGTCGAGGCGGTGGAGGATCTGGTCGCCGATCTCGAGAACGCGCTCGCCGCAGCCTATGCGTGATCGCTGCTGCGGCGCGCGAGCACCGACGGTCACTTGACCGGCCCGGCGGGCCGCCTACACTCCCGGCCCGCCCCTCGGGCGTGATCTTCCACCGGAACCGACCTCCATGTACGAAGCCGTCACCCGCGGAATCCGTGTTCGCGTCGAACCGCAGTATGTGGAGGACCAGTCGTCGCCCGACGAGGGCCACTTCTTCTGGGTCTACACCGTCACCATCTCCAACGAGGGCGACGAGACGGTGCAGCTGCGCTCCCGCGTCTGGCGCATCACCAACGCAAACGGCGTGACGCAGGAGGTGCGCGGCCCCGGCGTCGTCGGCCAGACGCCCGTGATCGGCCCCGGGGAATCGTTCAGCTACACGTCCGGCTGCCCGCTGGAGACGCCGTCGGGCATCATGGTCGGCAGCTACCAGATGCAGGCCGGCGCCGGCCCGCTGTTCGACATCGCCATACCCGCGTTCTCGCTCGACAGCCCGTTCGCCCAGCGCAGCATCAACTGAACCCGCCACCCACGATCCAACAGGGCGCCAGCAGGCGACAACCACAACCATGCACGGACCGACCTACGCCACGAAGGAGCTGCTCGCGCGCCTCGTCTCGTTCGACACGACGAGCCACAAGAGCAACATCGCCATCGTGCGCTTCATCGAGGACTATCTGGCGCAGCACGGCGTCGCCTCGCATCTGGTTCCGACCGGGAGCGGCGACAAGACGAGCCTGTTCGCGACCATCGGGCCGCAGGGCATCGGCGGCGTCGCACTGTCCGGCCACACCGATGTCGTACCGGTGACCGGGCAGACGTGGGACAGCGATCCCTTCACGCTCACCGAGCGCGACGGCAGACTGTTCGGACGCGGCACCTCCGACATGAAGGGGTTCCTCGCCTGCGTGCTCGCCGCCGTGCCGGACTTCAAGCGCCGACGCCTGAGAACGCCGATCCACATCGCCTTCTCCTACGACGAGGAGATCGGCTGCATCGGCGTGCGGCCGATGATTTCGCAGTTCGGCAAGGCGTTGCCGCGCCCGCGCATGGTGATCGTCGGCGAGCCGACCGGCATGAGCGTCGTCGATGCGCACAAGGGCCCCGTGCGCTGGCAGGTGACTGTTTCCGGCCGCGCCGCGCATTCGAGCATGGCGCCGCTCGGCGTCAACGCGATCCACTGGGCGGCGCGCGTCATCGACGAGCTGCAGCGCATCGAGCGCGATCTGATGGCATCGTCACACGATCCCCGCTTCGATCCGCCCTACGCGACGCTGCAAGTCACCGAGATCACCGGCGGCACCGCGTCGAACATCGTGCCGGTGACGTGCCGCTTCGGCTTCGAGATCCGCGCCGTGCCGGGGCTCGATGTCGCGGCGGTAGAGCGCCGCCTCGGCGCGTTCGTCGAATACGAGTGCCTGCCCGCCATGCGACAGGTGGCCGACGAGGCCGGCATTCTCGTGCGCCAGACCAATCGCGTGCCGCCGTTCGGTGCCAAGGCCGACAGCGAAGTCGTCGCGCTGGCCTTGAAGCTCGTCGGCCAGAACGAAACGCATGCCGTTTCGTATGCGACCGAAGCCGGCCTGTTTCAGGACGGCGGCGCGCCGTCGGTCGTTTGCGGGCCGGGGCATATTGCGCAGGCACACACTGCCGACGAGTGGATCGCCGAAAGCGAACTCGACCGCTGCATGGCCTTCCTCGCGCGCCTCGCCGACTGGGCCGAAGGCTGAGGACGCGCGTCAGCGCAATACGGCGCCCGAAGACGATGCGCGCTCGAGCCCCTTCGCCTTGTCGAGACCGATCGCCTTCGACAAGTCCGCGCGCGTCAGATCGGCTCCGGTAAAATCGACGCCCGTCACGTTGGCGCC
>CALFEM010000501.1 GCA_937950105.1 uncultured Alphaproteobacteria bacterium
CGAGCTGCAGCACCTGATGTCGATCGAGGTTGACTTCGACATCACGGCGACCGGCTTCGAGCTGCCCGAGATCGACGTACTGATCGATGAGCTCGAGGCAAAGCCGACCAAGGGCGATCCGGCCGACCAAGTGCCCGCGGTCGAAGGCCCTGCCGTCACGCGCCTCGGCGACATTTGGCAGGTCGGCCCTCACCGCTTGATCTGCGGTGACGCGCTGGCCCCTGAGACCTATGCGCGGCTGCTCGAGGGCGAGACCGCGCAGATGGTCTTCACCGACCCGCCCTACAACGTCAGAATCGACGGCCACGTCTCGGGCCTTGGTGCGGTCCAGCATCGTGAGTTTGCGATGGCCTCCGGCGAGATGTCGGAGACAGAGTTCACCGGATTCCTGGCCACGGTGTTCAGCAACCTCGTCGATGCCTCGGCCGACGGCGCGATCCACTTCATCTGTATGGACTGGCGCCATCTCGGCGAGGTGCATGCGGCATCGCGCGGTCGGTACTCGGAGCTCAAGAACCTGTGCATCTGGGCCAAGACGAACGGCGGCATGGGTTCGCTCTATCGCTCACAGCACGAGCTTGTGTTCGTGTTCAAGGCCGGCACCGCGCCTCACATCAACAATGTCGAACTCGGCCGCCACGGTCGCTATCGCACCAACCTCTGGTCCTATGCGGGCGCCAACGCCTTCAGCGCCACACGCGATGACGACCTCGCCATGCACCCGACCGTCAAGCCGGTGGCGCTGGTCGCCGACGCCATCCTCGACTGCTCGCACCGGAGAGGCGTCGTCCTCGATGCCTTCGCCGGATCAGGCACCACGCTGGTCGCCGCGCACAAGACCGGTCGTCGGGGCTTCGGCATCGAGCTCGACGCGCTGTACTGCGACGTGATTCTCAAGCGCCTGGCGAAGGTCACGAAGCTCGAGCCGGTGCTGGCGGCGACAGAGCAGACCTTCGCCGAGGTCGCGGCCGAGCGCACAGCCGAGGCGGCACCTGAGGCCGTCGAGGAGGTGCCGGCATGACCGACCGCGATGATGAAGACGACGCCGAGGACCGTGGCGATCAGAAGCCGCGGCGGCGCAGCCCCTCAGGGTCCGGCGGCCGGATCGACATCCGTGCCGCGCTCGAAGCGCCGGTTCGCATCAAGCAGAACGGCGAGAGCAAGCAGATCGACCCCTACGAGGCGATGCTGCGGCAGCACGTCCACAAGGCCATCGTCGGGCGGAACGTGCAGTCGATCAAGCTCGTGCTCGACGAGGCCGAGAAGCACAAAGTGATCGAGAGGCCTCCGGCGCCTCAGAACGGCGGCGTATTCGTCATCCCAAAAGACCTGCCCGAGGAGATCGAAGCGCAGATCTTCGACGACGCCGACTATGCCGAGCAGCGCCGGTCATCGATCGTTCCGATCATGTTCGCGCTGCTCAAGGTGATCAGCTTTGACCGGCTCAAGAGGTGCTTCAATGGCGGACGATAATGACGATGACGACGGCGCGGTGGGCTACGGCCGGCCGCCGCGGGCGGCTCGGTTCAAGAGAGGGCAGTCGGGCAATCCGGCCGGCCGGCCGCGGAAGGACCGTGGACAGAGCGCAATTGCCGCGCGCGTGCTCGGCGAGACGCAGCGGCTCGCCGGCCAGCCGAAGGGCGCGCGCGTGCGCTTCAAGACGCTGGAGATCGTCGTGATGACGATGAAACAGATGGCGATCGCCGGCCAAACCGCAGCCGCGACGCTCTACACGAGCTACATGGAGCGATACTCACGGCCAGCTCCTCCGGAGCACCCTGTCGGCTATCTGGTCGTGCCCGAGAGATTGACCGAGGAGGAGTGGGTGGCCAAGTACTCGCCGAAGGACGACCCGCCTGATGATCCAGAGTCAGCGGAATAGTCCGACAATCTTGATCGCAAGTCACAGGGCAGGAACGGTCTCGCGCAAAGCCTCGGTCACATCGACGACGCCGGGGGCCAACCAGACGTCATCGCGGAGGTGGAGCACGTCGCTGTTCGTATGCGACGAGCGCCGCACCCGCAACTTGACGACGTCGATCGGGATCAGGGCCGCCCGGTGGACCGAGAAATCGGGCGCGAACAGCACGGCGGCGAACTGCTCGAACGGATCGCCGGCAAGATTGCGGATGGCGCTCAGCTGACGAGACCCCGGGCCGCTGCCGAGGCGCCGGGCCTTGATCTGATAACGCAGGCCCGTGCGGTCCCTGGCATCGAAGCTCGACGCCGAGTTCCCCTCCCGGGTCCAGCCGAAAGCCCGACAGAACAGCGCCTCGGCATAGTCGCTGATGGGGCTGTTGGCACTGCGCAGGATCTCTCGACGCCGCAGTTCGTCGAGCACGGCACCGTGAGTGCGCAAAAGTTCCAGGGTCGTAAGCCGCATGAAGTCCATGCAAAAGCCTACCGCGATTCGAACTCCGCCTGATCGCTCACCCGACGCGATCCATGAGCCACTCAAAGAGACCGGACTTGACCGCGACGTCGGCTAGTTGCTCGCCGGTCCAGAGGTGCACGCCCGTGGCGCCGCCCGTCGAGAGGGAACCGTCGGGTGAGTGACAGACGAAGAACGTCCGGGTGAGGCCGCTCGACGTGAAGTAGCTGATGTGCTCGTCGAGAACCGGTTGGTTGGCGCGCGACTTGACCTGGACCGAGGCCACCTCGCCGATGGTCGGCTGCTCGATCAGTAGGTCGATATCGGCCATCGTGCCGCCGAGCACGGAGGTGCGCTGCCAGCCGCCGCGGGCGAAGATCAGGTCGACCATGATCTCGAAATCAGCCCAGTACAATTCGGCGATCATCTGTCTTGCCGACGTGAGCATGGCCGCACGCGCCGAGGTCGCGACGGCGACGACCGGCTCTTCCTCCGCATTGATCTTCCGGAGCAGGTAGTCCTTGGCCCGGACAGCGCAGATCGTGCCGCGGTAGTTGGCGACCTGGGTCAGCCGCGTCGTCAGATCGTTCATGCGCAGTGGCTCGCCCAGGATGTTGGTGCTGCGCCAACCGCCGATCATGCGCCGCGTTCGGGACGCCGAGCGGTTGTGATCGGTTCCGAGCCAGGTCACGCAGGGCTCGGCGAAGCCCCACCAGAGCAGCCCATCCGCGAACGTGATCCAGAGGCAGTCGGACCCGAGCGTGTAGAAGTCCTGGACCTCGCGCAGGGAGTCCTTGGCTTTGCCGGCGGTCCGCCGGATGCCCGCGACATAGGTGAGCACGCCGTCCCAGTCGCCTGCGGCGCAGAGATCGTGCGGCACCTCATGATAGCCGAGCTGAAGCTCGCCCTGGTCGAGGCTTGAGCGGGCGAAGCTGCCGCTGGCACCGAGCTTGATGTAGCGGACGGTTGTCGGGGAGACTGGAGTGGTCTGGTTCATGGATGAGACTCATAAGTATCACTTCGGGGAACGCCAGATCGTTTCCTTCGGCTGTGAAGTCCAGAGAAATGAGACTCATCGTCTGTAGATTGATCGACTAAGGTGTCGAAACCCTTGGCCGATGGACGTGCGCCGCCGGCTAAGATCGGAAGAGCACACGTCTGAACTCCAGTCACTTAGGCATCTC
>CALFEM010000502.1 GCA_937950105.1 uncultured Alphaproteobacteria bacterium
CCCTTCAGCAGCATCTGCCACGCCCGCGTCAGGGCCGGCATGGACAGCGCACCGTTCAAGGGCGAGTGGACCACGCTCGCGCGCGAGTACCTCGCCACAATGGCCGACGTGCGCCGCATCCTCGGCGAACTGGACGATGCGGTCGACCTGCACGCCACCGCAGACGGACGCGGCAAGAGCCTGGTGGAAAGCGTCGCCCGACTTGCCCGCATGCTCGGTCGCGAAGCGGACGACGGCACGTTGGCGCACTGGCAGGCGACCGCGCGCACGATCGCGGAAGCGCAGATGCGCTCGATCCACGACGGTTTGCTGCAGGTGCTGTCGGCGTCACCCGACATCGCCTTCGGGCCACTGGTCACCGCCGGTATCGGTGCCGATGTCGCCGCCGCGCTGGCGCTCAGGACCGGCATGCAGCCGGTGACGTTCGGTGAACTCGTCGGCGCGCCGCCGGAGTGCCGTCCGGCGGCGACGCACGCGGCCCCGGCCGTCGCCGTCGCACTGCTCGCGGCGTCAACCAAGAGTCCTTGATCGTATCGCGCAGGCAAGCTTCAGCGCCGCGACGGATCGCGTTGCTCGGGTGCGATCTTCGGTTCGATCAGGTGGGCGGCATCGTCGCCATCGACGGTGACGCCGCGGCAGTCGACGAGCGGCAGGTCACCGTCGTTCCAGCCCTTGATGCCGAGCTTCAGCGACGCGACGTTCTCGTAGCCGAGCAGGCGCATGACCAGCGCGGCGAGCGCGCTGCGATTGCCCGAACGGCACACCACCACGACGGGGCGGTCGCGCGCCGCCACCAACTCCGGCTCGGTTTCCGCGTAATCGTATTCGCAGGCGGCCTCGAGAATGCCGCGCGGCACGTTCAGCGAGCCCTTGATGTGGGCCTGTTCGAACTCGCTGCGCTCGCGCACGTCGAGCACCAGCAGGCGGGGCTCCGCCCGCTGCAGCCGGTCGAGGTCCCACGGCAGGAGTTCGCGCACTTCGGCCGCAGCCTTCGCTGCGAGCGACTTGTAGGTTTCCCGCGTCAATCCAACCTCCCGGTGCACGCGTTTTTGTTTCAGGAAGAAGGCGTGAGGCGCTAGGGTCAAGAGCCGCAACGCCGCATGGTCGGAGAACGTCGTCAGGGAGACGAGCGCGCATGTCCAGGGTTCTGGTGATCGGTGCGAGCCAAGGCGTGGGCCTCGAAGCCGTCAAGGCGCTGCTCGCAGATGGTCATCACGTCAGGGCGCTGGCGCGTACGGCCGGGACCATCGACATCGCCGATCCGAAACTCGAAAAGACGGCCGGAAACGCTCTCGACCGCAACGACGTGGCCCAGGCGCTCGACGGCATCGATGTCGTCGTGCTTGCGCTCGGTGTCGGCAGAAGCGCGTCCAGCGTCCAGAGCCTGATCCAGGGTACCACCCTGTTCTCGCGCGCCACCCGGATCGTGGTCGACCTGATGCGCGAGCGCGGGCCGCGTCGGCTCATCGTCGTCACCGGCCTCGGCGCCGGCGACAGCCGCGGGCATTTCGGCTTCTTCTACGACGGACTCGTGTTCCCTCTCCTGCTCAAGCGCATCTATGACGACAAGGACGTGCAGGAACGCATGGTCAGGGACTCTGGCCTCGACTGGACCATCGCGCGCCCGGGTGTTCTCGTCGGCACGCCCGTCACGGGCCGCTACAGGGCACTCGACGATCCGAAGCAATGGGCGTTCAAGACCATTGCCCGCGCCGACGTCGGCCGGTTTCTCGCGGACGAAGTGCGCGACAGTCGCTTCATCGGAAAGACACCGCTCATCATCTCCTGATCGCTCCGTTCAGCCGAACAGAGATTGCGCGACGACCAGAACCAGCGCGCCGGTGCCGACACCTACCGCCAGCGTGCGCCCGAGCAGAAAATACGCGGCGATGCCAGACGCCATGGCGAGACCGCGCACGCCAAGCCCGAGCCCTGCCAGCGCACCGGCGGGAAACAGGATGAGGCGCATGACGAGGCCGGCGACGAGCGCCGTCGCGACCGAGCGCACCCACTGGAACCACGGGCTCTGCACATCGATCCTGTTGCCGATGAAAATGCCGATCCAGCGCCATGGCTCGTGCACGAACAGCGCGATGGCGAGCAGGATCAGCGTGGCGGTCAGGCCCGTCGACATCTCGCTCATGGCCGCGCCTCGCGGTGGCGGGCGGCGAAGTGCGCGATGGTACCGCCGATAAGACCGGTGAGCAGCAGATCGAAACCGGGCACCAGGAGGTAGATCGGCGGACCGAGGACGACGCCCGCGACGATCGCATAGCGATCGGACAGCGCGGCAGCAGCGGCGATCAGCGACAGCAGGAAGTAGACCGGCGTGAGAAACAGCAGGACCGCCGACACCAGTGGCGGCACCACGCCCGCGAGTTCGTAGCCGAACGCCGTGCCGATCAGCGTCGAGCCCAGAAGGCCGGTGCCGATGCCGAGGAAATGATCCAGGCGGTGCTCGGCCGGCAGATGCGGCAGCCGGCGCCAGCCTTCCATCCACGCGGTGACGGCGATGAAATGCCCGGCGAGCAGAAAACCGAGGCGCGTCGCGCGCGGACCCTTGAGATACGGCATCAGCACGACGCACATCGGCAGCAGGCGGATCCCGGTCAGCGTGACCACCAGTGCGCCGGCGGAGAGCGAGGCTCCGCGCGCCATCTGGTCCACCATGACCACCTGCGCCGGCAGCGCGAAGAACGCGGCCATCATGAAGACCGAGTTGAAGAGCGAGAAACCTGCGTCGCGTGAAAGGGCGCCGAAGCCCGCCGAGGACGCGGCGAGGATCAGCCCCGGCACCGTCAGCGCAACCGCCAGCCCGCGCCGGAACACGGCAGAGCGCGACAGGCCGCGCCACTCGGCAGCGTCATCGGTCTCGGGACGAGGCGGCTCGTAGTCGTCGGCGGGGATCACGGGGTAGACGGCAACGCTGTTGGGGGACGAAGTCGTCTCGCTGTCTTTCCACGCTTCGCCGCGATGCGCACTACAAACTTTGGCGCGCCACGCCTGCGTTCAGGACATGGCAAACGGCGGGCGGAAAACCAAAATCCCGCCCGCCCCTCGACCATGGCGTCCGGCTCAGGGCCGCACGACGTAGTAGGAGTTCATCACGTCGTGCTCGAGCGCATGCACCTCGATCGAGCCGAAGCCCGCCTCGGCGAACATCTGGCGCGCCAGCGGCTCGCCCCACATGGCACCGAGACCGTCTCCGCCCTGCGCCAGCGACACCGTCATGCAGTGCATGCACGAGATGGTGTAGAGCAGCGTGCCGAGGAGATCGGAAGAGCACACGTCTGAACTCCAGTCACTTAGGCATCTCG
>CALFEM010000503.1 GCA_937950105.1 uncultured Alphaproteobacteria bacterium
ATCCGAACGCCGTGTTCGTCGCCGACGTGAAGTCGACCGGCCTGTTCGTCACCGACCATGTGCTGCAGGCGAATGGCGCGAAGGCGCTCTACTGGAAGACCGGCCATTCCTACATGAAACGCTACACCTTCGAGCAGAAGGCGCTGGTCGGCTTCGAGAAGAGCGGCCACTTCTTCTTCCAGCCGCCGCTCGGCAAAGGCTACGACGATGGCCTCGTCGCCGCCATCGCGGTGTGCGACATGCTCGAGCGTGCGCCGGACAAGACCATGGCCGACCTGAAGCGCGCATTGCCGAAGACGTATCAGTCGCCGACCATGTCGCCGCACTGCGACGACGAGAAGAAGTACGGCATCGTCGACAAGATCGTGAAGCAGTACGAGGCGGCGGCGAAGGCCGGCGACAAGATCGCCGGGCAGTCGATCCGCGATCTCGTCACCGTCAACGGCGTGCGCGTCACGCTCGCCGACGGCACCTGGGGCTTGGTGCGCGCCTCGTCCAACAAACCGGAGCTGGTGGTGGTGGTCGAGAGTCCGGTGTCGCTCGAGAATCGCAACGCCATCTTCCGCGACATCGAGGCCCGTCTGGCGCAGTTCCCCGAGGTCGGCGAGTACAATCAGAAGATCTAGGCGTTCTCCCTCTCCCCGCCGTTGCGGGGAGAGGGTCGGGGTGAGGGGCGGCAACACGACGACGCGCTGAATGTTGCTGCCCCTCACCCTGACCCTCCCCCCATTGAAGGAATGGGGAGAGGGAGAACTCACCCCTCACTTCCACCACACCCGCCAGAAGGCGCGCCAGCGCTCGGCGTAGGTCGCCGTCTCGTCGGAGAGCACGTCGAGGAACTCCGACAGCGGCTTCGACTTTATGACCGTGTAGAGCGTCAGCACCAGGATCGGCACGAAGCAGGCGATGAACGCCGCGACGCGCCACCACGCCGGCTCGCTGTCCCACGCCAGCAGGTTCATGCCGAGCAGGCCCGCCGTCACCGTGCCGATCAGGCCAAATGTGGTGACGACGGTGAGGCGAACCACCGTGTCGTTCTGCCGGCGCATGGCCTCGACGTCGAGGAAGTTGCCCATGTCCTGCAGTTCCTCGCGCACCTCGCTGTAGAGTGCGTCGAGTTCCAGATGCTGGCGCGTCAGGTGGAACAGCTCGCGCATCTGGGCGTGGTTCGAAATCTCGTGGAACCAGTAGCGGTGGGCGAAGCGCAGGAAGTTTTCCAGCGCCGCGCGGATCTGTCGGCGAAAGATGCGGTTCGCCTCGACGTCGGTGATGTCGAGAGCCGAGACGGTGGCGACGAGGCGGTCGGAGAACATCCGTAGCGCCGCCTTCTGGAAGTGGGCGATCAGGAACAGCAGGAAATGCTGGTGGCGGAAGCGCCCGAGCATGCCGCTCTCGCGGTTCGTGAAGAAGGCGTCCGCCGCATTGCCGACCACCACCAGCGTGTGCCCCGAACCGAGGAACCGCGTGCCGTAGGGCGCATCGATCTCGGCCTTCTCGCAATAGCGATCGTAGCAGTAGCGCCGCTCGAAATCGGCGAGATAGTCGGCCGAGTAGGGTAGCTCGTCGGAGCCGCCCGGTGACGTGCCGATGGCGAGGCGGACCATATCGGCGCGGGTCAGAGCGCGCGGATCGTTCATGGCGACGAACACCATGTAGGGCATGCGGTAGTATTCGAGCTGGCGGTAGCGCACCGGTCCCTTGCGATCGGAATGATTGAGCACCATCGGCGCCAGCAGGAACTCCCAGTGCGAAGCGACCGCGGGGGCGCGGTGCTGACACACGAACGAGAGGTACTTCTCGCGCTTCTGGTAGTCGGAGGTCGCGAGCACCCCGCCCTGCGCGTCGAGCCATTCGACCTCGTGCGGGCAGTGACCGGCGCGACCCTGCTCGTCCCAATAGGCCGGATAGGCGCGGCCGAACTTGAACAGCGCGTCCTCGGCCACGTCGAACGGCAGGTCTTCGGCGTAGACTTCCAGCGCGAGAATGGCGACGTCGATGTCGAAGAAGAAGTAGAGATCGATGTGCGCGATCTCGAGCATCACCGGCTCGCCGCCCGCCGCAAGCGTGAGGCGCACGCGCTTGATGTCGTCGCGGCGCAGCACCGTGATCGGGCTCTCGCCGTAGGTCTTGCGCACCGCCTTGCCGAGGCCCTGCCCGTACAGGAACCGCTGCACCGGCGGCATGAAAGTGACGAACTCGTTGTAGTGGCGGCCCTGGAACTCGCTCGGGTCGCCGAACTCGTCGTCGACGACGTGACAGGGGTTGTCGGGTGACGACTTCGCCAGCAGCTCCCAGTGCTCCTCGAGCGGCGTCGCCGCGTCGAGCGAAACGCCCACGCTCACCTCGTGGCCGCGGAGGAACGCGATCGCGGCGTCGTCGAGGAGCGTGGCGTTCGTTTGGACGCCGAAGCGGAAATCGTCGGCATAGCGCGCGATGCCGGCGAACACGGCGTCGCGATTCAAGAGCGGCTCGGCCCCGTGGAACACGATCTGCGGCCGCGTCTGCGGCGCCGCGGCGCGGAAGTGCCGCTTCAGAATCGCGAGGGCTTCCAGCAGCCGCTCGCGCCCCATGTGGCGTCCCTTGCGGCGCATCTCCTCGGGAATGTAGCAGTAGGTGCAGTTGAGGTTGCACCGCTCGGTGGGATTGAAGTATACCGCCGTCGGCTGGAGATCGGAAGAGCACACGTCTGAACTCCAGTCACTTAGGCATCTCGT
>CALFEM010000504.1 GCA_937950105.1 uncultured Alphaproteobacteria bacterium
CGGCATACGACATGCCTAAGTGACTGGAGTTCAGACGTGTGCTCTTCCGATCTGTTGCCGCAAGTTTCGTCGCATGTTAGCACTGGCGACCGACAACTTCGAAGCCGAAAATGCAAACATGCGACGAAACTTGCGGCAACTGAATCATGCTATACGAAACGGCCGCTGCCTGATCCGATCGAGCGATGTGAATTCGGGGGAATGATGGGTCTGCATCCACTTCTCGGACAGTTGCGGTGTCTCGTCGTCGTGCTGCTGGCGATGACGCTCCTCACCGGCTGTGCCGTCGGGGTGGCGCGCAATGCGGTGCCGCCGACACTCGTCGACAAGGCCAACGTTGTGGGCCTGGAAGGCATACGCGGGTGGGGCGACGTCGCGCCGCGTGATGCCGCCGCGATCCCACAAGCGCGGCTCCCCGGCATGGGGCGTTTTGCAGTGGCGCCTGCGCGCGAGAATGGCCGCCCCATCGTCAACATGCTCGCGCTCTCCGGCGGCGGCGCTGATGGTGCGTTTGGTGCCGGCCTGCTGGTTGGATGGTCCGACGCAGGCACGCGCCCGCGTTTTGAGGTTGTCACCGGCGTCAGCGCCGGCGCGCTCATCGCCCCTTTCGCCTTTCTGGGCCGGGAATATGACCGCCAACTGCGTGAGATGTTCACGCTCTACGGAACGGAAGATCTGCTCCGAAAGCAGGTCGTGACCGGGCTGTTTGGCGGAACCGCGCTCGCCGACAGTGCTCCGCTCGCCGAACTCATCGCCAAGTACGTCGACCAGCGCATGCTCAGGGCGATCGCGCGCGAGTACCGGCAGGGCCGGATGCTGTTGATCGGCACCACCAATCTCGATGCGCAGCGCCCGGTGGTCTGGAATATGGGCGAGATCGCCGTGCGCGGCACGCCCGAGGCACTGGCATTGTTCCACAAGGTCGTCCTCGCATCAGCCTCGATTCCAGGCGTGTTCCCGCCGGTTCACATCGAAGTTGTAGCCGGCGGCCATCGTTTCGAAGAGATGCATGTCGACGGCGGTCCGACGCGCCAAGTCTTTCTGGTACCGGCACAAATAGCACTGACCGACTTCGATCGCTTCTATGATGCACCGCCGTTGCGGCGCATCTACGTCATCCGCAATGCCAAGCTCGGGCCAGCGTATGAACCCGCCAAGGCCACGACGATGGCAATTGGTGGGCGCACTCTGAGCACCCTCATTTTGAACCAGAGCCAGGGCGATCTCGCCCGCATCTATCAGACCGCGTCGCGCGCGAAGGCCGAATTCAACCTCGCCGCGGTTCCGGCGGATTTCAACGAGCCCTCGAAAGAAGCATTCGACCGCGACTACATGCAGGCGCTTTTCCTGCGGGCCAGGGCGCTCGCTCGGAGCGGGTACCCTTGGCAAAAGGGCGCGCCGAAATTTTGATTGAGCGGACGCCGCGCGCAATCCTCCATGACGCGGCCCCTATCCGGCTCGTCGTCGCCGACTTATGAAATCACGAAAGATGGAAGACGGCCCGAGTTCCGACATGGGGTTGCGGACCAGAGCGACTACCTCTGAGCAGGCAGTGTCAGGGCGTTGGTTGAGGCCGCTGATCGCAACGTTGGCACTGACTGCCGTTGGTTGACTTTGGTCGACGAACTCTCCCAAACCTCGGACGGGCCGGACGCGGCGCCCGTCAAGCGGCCGGGAGCACTTCCGGAAGCTCCACGGTTTGCACGAGGCCAGTATCGGCCCCATTGCGGAGAGAGATGGTGCCGCCGGCCAGCTGAATGATCTCGCGGGCAATCGTCAGGCCGAGGCCCGCGCCCGGAATGGTCTGATGGCGGGCGTGATCGACCCGGAAGAATGGCTCGAAGGCTTGATCGATCTTGTCCGCGGGAATGCCCGGCCCACGGTCTTCAATGACGACCCTCGCGGTCGCCGACGGTCCGTGCTCGACGCGGACGCGCGCCGCCTCGCCGTGCGTGGCTGCGTTGATCATCAGGTTGCGCAGCGCGCGGGTGAGCCCAAGCCGGTCCGCCCTCACATGAATCGGAACGCTGCCGATCAGGCCGACATTCAGCTTCTGATCGCGCAGATCGGATACGAGTATCGATACGAGCTCGTCGAGACGCAGGTTTTCCACATTGGACGTCGAGGTCGATGCACGGACGAGAGTGATGGCGCTGTCGGCGATCCGGCCCAATTCGTCGATGTCGCGCAGCCAACTCGCCCTCTCTTCGTCGTCCTGGATGAACTCGATGCGCAGTCGCATGCGGGTGATCGGGGTGCGCATGTCGTGCCCGGCTGCGGCAACCACACGCATCCGGCTGTCCATGGCTGCCTTGAGTCGCGCCGACAGGGCGTTCAGGGCCTTGGCGGTCGCACGCACCTCGGCTGGCCCGGCCTCTGGTAGCGGCGTCAGCGAGCCGTCAGGGCCGACTTTTTCGGCCGCGCTCTGAAGCAGCGCCAACGTCATGACCATGCGATGTGAGACGTAGACGGCAATGGTCGCGGCACCGATCGTGATCAGAGCAAGCCAGCCGAGAAGCACGGGAAGAGGCCCCTGCTGCGGCGGGAGATGGGGGAGGGGCATCGTGAGCCAGCCGCGCTCGGCGATACGGATCGACGCTTGCGTCACCCCATCGTTCGGTCGGCGGGCCACAACCAGCTCGGGCTTGGACCCATCGCTGCGGGCTGCGATGGCGCTCCGCAAGCTCTCGGTCATCGATCGGTCAGTCAGGCCGTCGGAAGGTGCTGTCGAGAGGGCGAAGCTGGTTGGATGCTTCTCGGCAGCACCGACCATCATCTCGATCTGCCGTGCGACCGGCTGGATCGTCTGCTCGGGCCCCGGCGGTGACAGCAGGGCGAGCACCAGTCCGGTGATCAAAGTGACCACGGTCACGATGGCAACCACCAGGAGCACGGCGATGCGAACGCGCAGCGAGCTCATGACGGCGGTGTCTCGACATCGACGGTGGTTGCGAGTTGATACCCGCCGTTGCGAACGGTCTTCAGCAACGAACCATCGAACTGCTCGCCCAGCTTGCGTCTGAGGCGGCTGACCAGCACGTCGATTGAACGGTCCAGCACGTCCCCGTCGCCGCTGCCGGTCAGATCAAGGAGTTGGTCGCGCGACAGCACGCGCCCGGGCCGATCCAGGAAGACGACGAGCAGGTCGAACTCGGCGCCCGTCAGCTCGATCGCAACTCCCTCTGGTCCTTTCACCTCGCGTGTATGTGGCGCCGCGACGAACCCGGCAAACCGGTAGAGCCGCTGCTCACCGGATGCCGGTGAAGCTGGCGACCTGCGCCGCAGGACGGCGCGGATGCGCGCCACCAGCTCCCGCGGATTGAACGGCTTGCCGAGATAGTCGTCCGCGCCGAGCTCCAGGCCGATGATGCGATCCACGTCCTCCTTGAGGGCGGTCAAGAGGATGATGGGGATGTCGGATCGCCCGGCACGTAGCTCTTTGCAAGCGTCGAGCCCTGAACCGTCGGGCAGCAGGACGTCGAGCACGACGAGGTCGATGCTGTGGACCACCAGTTGGTCCTTCATTTCGTGGATGTTGGCTGCAAGCTCGACCCGGAAGCCCTGGCTTACGAGATAGCGCGCGAGCAGCTTGCGGATTTCTGGGTCGTCATCGACGACGAGGATGCGTGGTGCGGTGCTCATGATCGGTCACTGAACGGAGCGAGGTTCGGCAAGAAATGGGTAGCGCATCTCTCTCGACCGGCAGAGGGGAATTTGATGTCGAACCGGCTCTAAACTGCCCGCCAGAAATGTTTCGACACAAATCAACCGGTCGCAGAAGTGTTCGGAAACAAAGGGTCGTCACCAGGACAATCCAGGCTCATAGAACTCACCCGACTGCAGAGGTGAGGAACCATGATGAGCAAGGTAGAGGACAGGCGGGCCAACATCGATATCGACGCCGTACTCGGCGGAGCGTCCAAGGCCAAGGCCCGTCCGGAAATTCGGACTGTGCTGAGGTGGACCTCGTTGATCGTCGTCGCGATCGGCGTTCTTTGGGCCGCGTTGTCGCTGCGCTCGGGCTCCGGCGACACGCGCTACGTGACCGATCCGGCAACGCGCGGCAGTCTCGTGGTAACCGTCACCGCGACGGGGTCGGTGCAGCCGACGAACAAGGTCGACATCTCAAGCGAGTTGTCGGGCACGGTGCGCAAGGTCCACGTCGACTACAATGACCCCGTGACCGCCGGCCAGATCATTGCGGTCCTGGACAC
>CALFEM010000505.1 GCA_937950105.1 uncultured Alphaproteobacteria bacterium
AGCGACCACGATGGTGAAGTCGCTCCGCATGTCGCGGCCGAAATCGAGATGGATGCGTTCGCCCTTCCGCCCGGCGCGCCGCACCTTGCCCTCGACGATCTGATAGGTGCCCGGCGATCTCGACAGTATGCGCGATTGCCACGCCGGCTTTGGCTTGTACGCGGCGTGCGCCCACAGACCGATGCCCGAGCCTCGCGCGTGACCTTCGGCCGCGACGAGGGCCTCGCTGCAGGGCGTATCGCCCCCCGGAAAGTGAGCGCGGGCGTGGCCGTTCGCCAGCAGGTCGCCCTGCAGCCATCGCTCGCTGCCGTCGGAGCCTCGCACGAACGCGTGCGCGACGATGCGTCCGTAGCGGTCGCGCTGTTGCTCTGCCGTCGCGATGCGCACTCGCTGGCCTTGCGCGAGTTCTGCCAGCGCGGCCTTCGCTGCCGCAGCAGGCGGCCAAGCATCCGCGGCGGAGGTCGCTGCGTCGGTTGCGCGTGGTGCCAATATGCCGAGCAACCGGAGCTCGCGCCCGTCGTCGAGCCGCAGCGTTTCGCCGTCGATGATGGCGACAACGCCACGCTCGGTGCCGCCCGGCAGGTGGCAGACCGCGCTCGCCTTTGGTGCTGCTTCGGAGGGCGGCGTGGCTGCACCCCCGACGGGACAAGCTGCGATACAGAGGGCGCCGATCAGCGCTCTCGCACGCCGCCGATGAGCCAAGGCGATCGCATCGGCTAGCGCTCGCCCGAGGTTCCGGACCGCAGTCACGCCGTCACGCCAGCAGGAACTGGTCGCTGGCCGAAGCGAGTTGCGCCAGCGTCACGCCATTCAGTGTCAGCGACTGTGCCGCGTCGATGCTGATGATCACGTCGAGGCCACTCGATGACGCCGCCGCGTGGCCGAGCAGATCCGCGAAGTCGAGCAGGCCGGCCGATGTCAGATCCACGAGATCGCCGCTCCCCAGGGTGAAGTCGATGATGATGTCGTGACCGAAGCTGGCGCGGAAGACGAACGTGTCGTCACCGCTGCCGCCCCGCAACTCATCATCGCCCTGCCCGCCGTCGAGAGTGTCATTGCCGTTCATGCCGCGCAGCACATTGGCGTTGGCGTCGCCGGTGATCAGGTCGTTGCCCG
>CALFEM010000506.1 GCA_937950105.1 uncultured Alphaproteobacteria bacterium
TTGCGGTGATCGCCGATCTCCACATCTGCGAGCCGTGGATGAACCTCGACCGCGTGCGCAGGATCGTGGCGCGCACCAACGCTCTTGCACCCGATGTCATCCTGCTGCTCGGCGATTACGTCGCCGGCTATCGCATGAGCCGCTTTTCGCGGCATGTTCCGCATGACGACTGGGCGCGCGAGCTGGCAGCGCTCGCGGCGCCGCTCGGTGTGCATGCGGTGCTCGGCAATCACGACTGGTGGGACGAGATCGAGGTGCAGCGGCGCCGCTCGGGTCCGACGCGCGCGGGCGACGCGCTCGAGCGCGCGGGCCTGAAGCTCTACGAGAACGATGTGCTGCGGCTCGAAAAGAACGGCCGGGGCTTCTGGCTGGCGGGGCTCGGCGATCAATGGGCATTCTGGCCGAAGCCCGAGGACTACGCGTCGTTCAAGGCGCGCGGCAAGATCGACTACGAGGGTGTGCACGATCTCGCGGGCACCCTCGCGAAAGTGACGGACGATGCGCCGGTGATCCTGATAGCGCACGAGCCCGACATCTTCCCACAGGTGCCGGCACGCGTATCTCTGACGCTCTCGGGACATACACACGGCGGGCAGGTGAACCTGTTCGGTTTCACGCCGGTGGTGCCGTCGAAGTATGGCAGCCGCTACGTCTACGGCCACATCGTAGAGGATGCGCGCCACCTGATCGTCTCCGGCGGCCTCGGCTGCTCGGCGCTGCCGATCCGCTTCGGCGCCCCGCCCGAGATCGTCGCCATCGAGCTCGGCGGAGCGGCGACGGTCAGTTGATGTCGAAGGTCCCGGTGCGCGTCTCGACGCTGTAACGCCCCGTGAAGCGGTGGCCCTTGTGCGCGCCGGAGACGACCGTTCCGACAAGGTCGAAATTGAAGCCGCCATCGCGCTCGTCGATGCGCACGATACGCGCGTCGAAAGCGTCGCAACGGGTGTGGAAGTGAACCTGCTCGCGCTCGGGGTAGCTGACGGCCCATTGCAGTGCCGGCTTGTCCGGCCCGTCGATGACTTCGATCCTCTGGCCCATGCGAAATCTCCTCGGAAATCGACATATCGCGAGGATAACGGTCGAGGGCCGCCGGCGTTCCTTTTCCGCGTCACTCCACGTCGATGTGGATGTGGTCGTCGTGGCGCGCGGCGCGGCAGCCCTGGAAGCGGACCTTGCCGCCGGCGACGCCCATGCGCTCGGCGAGATAGGGCTCGATGAAGATGCGATAGACGTTGCCGCGATCCTTCAGCCAGCGCAGCACGAAGGCGGTGCGCTCCTCGTCGATCACCCACGCGGGCGAAGCGGGCTGGGCCCAGTGGAAGTTCCAGCGCAGCGGCGAGGGCGTCGAGCAGGCGATCTTCTCACCTGCCTTCGGCTGCTCGAAAACGAAGTAGCCGATCGGCGAGGGCGAGCCGTGTGCGATGGCCGAGCCGTCGCTGGCGTTGCGATAGAAGTAGGCGAGGTCGACCTTCTTGCCGTTGCGATGGCTGAGGTGCGGGATCAACGGAAAGCCGTCGATGAAGGGAAAGCCGGCTTCGAGCGTCGTCACCTTGCTGCCGGGAAACTGTTGCGCCACGTCGGCTCCGAGAGCGGTCACCACCACGAGCGCCTGCGGGGCGAGATAGCCGCGATTGAGCGCGCAGGTGAGCCACGTCGCCGCCACCACCGGGCCGTCCCCGTCGGGCGAGCATGGCAGGCGCAGGCGGCCGAACGATTGCGCCAGCGGCGGCACCACGAACACGGTCAGCACCGCGTAAGTGACGAGGCCGATGACGAGCACGCGGAACCGCGAGCGGCCGAACATCATGCCGACG
>CALFEM010000507.1 GCA_937950105.1 uncultured Alphaproteobacteria bacterium
ATCCAGCTTGCATCAATCCGCATCTTCTTGCGATCAATTGAGTCCACACCCTAGTACATCAGTCGCCGCCACTGCCAGTAGGCATTGGCGGCGTGCAGTCGTTCGCGCTCACGCGGATCGCCGGCATCGGGCTCGCGGAAGTACTCCTTCAAGTCCTGTCCGGCCGAAAAGGCTTCCCCCGCTCCTGTGATCACGATGATCTTGGCATCGTCGACGGTCTCGAGACGGTCCAGCGCGGCGACCATCTCGTAGACGATGCCGGGATTGATCGCATTGTGCTTGCCCGGCCGGTTGAGGGTGATCCAAGCGATGCCGCCTTCGACCCGCACGAGCACGTTCTTGCCCGATGTGTCGTCCACCTGCGCCTCCCTGCTGCAAAGGGCTTGCGTCATGGCCTTTGCCCGCGCTGCCTCTGGATGCCTCGACCAGATGCTACGCACGGCCGCTGATGCGCGGAACTGATAAAAAAGTGCTGGTTTCCATCGAATTCATAGATGGCTCACCCCGCGCTCCGCGCATATAGATGAGCTGACGGCATCAGGCCCTTGGGGAGCGGGAAGCGGGATGCCAGCGCCACGAGGGCGAAGGCTCGATCGCATGATGAAATTGATCACGTAGGCGCCCATGCTCGACACCATCACAATCGATCAACTGCGAATGCTCGTTGCGATCTCGGATCAGGGGAGCTTCACCGCTGCTGCCAAACATCTCAATCGCGCACAATCGGCGGTCAGCCATGCCATCCGCTGCCTGGAAGAGCACCTGAACGTCGAGTTGTTCGACCGGAATCACCGAAAGCCGGCGTTCACGTCAGCGGGTTTGGCAGTGCTGGCAGACGCTCGGCTTGCGATCGCTCGTGTCGATTCTCTCAAGACGAGGGCGCACGGGCTCGCCCGCGGTCTCGAGCCCGAGATCAGCTTCGTTGTCACCACCCTATGCCCGCAGCAGCCGTTGTTGCGCACTTTGGGCAGGTTCAGAGAAACCTTTCCCCACGTTGGTATCGAGCTGCTGGTCGAGGAGATCGGCGAGCCCGGCGTCCTCGTTCAAAGTCGGCGCTGTGCTCTTGGCATTGCCGGCACACCGAGTTTGAGACTGGTCGAGCCCGGTGAGCTGACGACCCTGGCGATAGGTGACATCGAAATCGTAGCGGTGGCGACGCCCAACCACCCGCTCGCCACGTTATCGCACCGGCTGCACGATAGCGATCTGGCCGAGCATCGCCAGCTCGTGCCCGCCAGCAGGACGCGGCGGCCCTATCAGAACACACTGGTCAGGGAGGTCTGGTGCGTCTCCAACCCCAACGTGCGACGCGAGATGGTGCTTCAAGGGCTGGGCTGGGCGACGCTTCCTCTGCATATCATCGACGACGACATCGCTGCTGGACGACTCGTGCGGCTCCAACTCGCATCGCGAACCGAGGAGCTCATGAAGGTCGGCCTGTTCGCCATCCATCGAGCCGACGTGCCACAAGGCCCCGCGTCTCGATGGCTTCTCGCAGAGCTGGCAAACATGCTGCGGTAAAGCCGAGAGCGTCAGGCGGGTGAACGATCGGGTAGAAGCGGCCGACGACAAGCCGGTGCTCTTCAGAGTTCGCGGCCCGGGGCCACTGTTTCAGGTGGTACGTCCTTTCCCGTTTTGGTGCTCCCGAATGACTCGCGGGGGCGACCGTTGTGGCCGTAACACGTGGTAAACAGGACCGGAATGCAGCATTCCATCAGGCGGTCCGCCACAGAATCGACGCGCTCCCTGCCCAGTTTCACATCGAGGAGTTTTGTGCCTGCAAACGGGGCATCGCTAATCGCATGAACGCGGCGAAAAAAAATCCCGAAGCTCACGCTTTCGGCCGATACCGCAAGGCTTCCACCAGGACTCGGACCAGTTTTCCGCTCCTGATGTGCGCGGCAACGCGGTCCTCGAGCGTAAAGGCCAAGCCATGCGGCCCGGCGCGTCGAAGGCAGAACGGAGAACGGAAACAAATCCCTCTTGACTTAGAGCGCGCTCGAACTCGTAGCTTCGCCAGCGTCGTGATGAGAAGCAGGTGCGCATGAAGATCGGTGAGCTTGCGAAGCGTTCGGGACTGTCCACCCATACGATCCGCTATTACGAGCGGATCGGGCTGTTGCCCTATGCCGACCGAGACCGATCCAGCCGCCGCGACTACGATGCCTCGATCCTCGTCTGGATCGAGTTCATCGGCCGCCTGAAAACGACCGGAATGCCGATCCGCGAGATGCTGCGCTACGCGGCTCTCAGGGAGAAGGGCGCCGGCACGGAGGCGGAGCGTCGTGAATTGCTGGAGAGGCACCGTGAGCGTGTTCGCGCTCATGAGGCCGAGCAAAATGCCTGCCTTCTCGTCCTCGACACCAAGATCGACGGGTATGTCGACGCGGAAAAGAGGATCAAGAAATATGACGCAACAATCCCCGAACGCCGGCGAAAGCCGGCTGGAGCGCGGCAAGCGCGCGCTCGCTGAAATCGACGGCAAGGCCGGCCACAACGTGATTGCGGCGCTGGCCGACATCGCTCCCGATTTCGCAACCTACCTGTTCGAGTTTCCCTTCGGCGACATCTACTCGCGCACAGGTCTCGGATTGCGCGAACGCGAGATCGTGACGATCGCGGCTCTGGCTGCGATGGGTAACGCCGCGCCGCAGCTCAAGGTGCACGTCGAAGCCGGCCTCAATGTCGGGCTCGCGCGCGAGGAGATCGTCGAGATCTTGATGCAGATGGCCGTCTATGCCGGCTTTCCGGCGGCGCTCAATGGCCTGTTCGCAGCGAAAGAGGTGTTCCAGCACCTGGATGCCACCGTGGGGGAGGCCGCCGAGTGACGATGACAAGACGAAGCTTCCTGCATCGCACCGCAACTGCGTCTGCCGCGGCCGTTGCCTCGATGGCGAGCACCGCTTCCGTTAAAGCCGAGCCGGCCAAGCCCCTGAAGCTCTGGGAGGGCTTCAGCTCCCCGGTCGGCATGGGTTTCGACGCTGCCGGCCATCTTTACGTCGCCGAGTGGGGCGCGGGCCGCGTCACCCGCATCGCACCCGGCGGCCAGCGAACGACATTTGCAGATGGACTTTCAGGCCCATCCGGGCTCGCCATCGGACCGGATGGCGCTGCTTATGTCGCTTCCTACTCGCGCGACGAGGTCTATCGCATCGCCCCGGACGGCGCGCGCAGCGTCCATGTCGGCGGTCTCGCGACACCGGCGGGCATCGGTTTCGATAGATCGGGCCGGCTTCTGATCGCGAACAGACGCACGAACCAGATCCTTGCCGTCGGCAAAGACAAGCGACTGGAGGTCGTCATCGACGGCTTGCGCACGCCCGTCGGCGTCGTGCAGACACCGGACAACGGGTATGTGGTTTCCAACATCGGCGGCGGCGTGACGATCCTGCGACCTGATGGCCAGCGGATCGAGGCAGGCCAGGATTTTCGGACGCCCGGTCCCGGCATAGCGCAGACCCACGACGGTCGCGTATTCGTCGTCGACTATGGCGGCACCACGGTCAGGGAGATCCTCTTGCACGGAGCATCCCGCGCGATCGCCGACGGGCTGCCGAGCCCCGCTGGACTCGTGCTGACGCCGGATGGCAATGCCTTGCTGAGCGCCACCTGGGGCGATGGCGCGATATACAGCATTCCCCTCGGTTGAGGAGTAGCAGGCGGCGCATATTCACTAGGCCGTGGACTCAATTGATCGCAGGAAGATGCGGATGGATGCATGCTGGATGAAGGCGAAAAAAGTTGACTCCGAGCTTGTCGTAGCGTGTCCCGATGCGCCGAAAATTCATCAGCTTGTTGAAGAAGCGCTCGACGAGATTGCGCTCGCGGTAAAGATCCGCAAAGACCCAGACATGCGCTTCGTCGTGGTCGGAACGGGCTCATAATTTTCAAAGCGGTCGCCGCCCAACACGCCGCAGAATCTCGTCCACCACACCGACTCATTAAGCTGCCGCAAGACCAGAGCGGGCTGCCAAGCATCGGCGCGATCAATAGCTTGTCATCCCTTTCCAAGGCCGGCGATCGTCGGCAAGAACCTAGCATCGCCGATGCCGGCGCATTCTACACCGCCAAGAAAATGGTCGCATGTCGACTTCGGGATGCTTCCACACCCGAAGCATGTCATGCTCCAACCGCATCTCACCACAAGATAAACCGACGCCAAGATTCTCCTCAAGAACATCGATGCTTCATTGTCATTTCTGACGCCACATCTTTCTGAAGTTGGGGAACTGGGCGGGTCCGCCCTCGTGCCTCGGGCGGCCGGGCTCTATCGCGCGGCAAAGCTGGCCGCGCGACCGAGCCGCCGTGCGAAGTGCCGGCGTCTCGGCGCATGCGCGTGACGATCCCTCCCGCGGTGCCCGCTGAAGCGTCTGCGCCTCAACACTCCCGCGTTCCGAACCGCTGAGATCGCAAAATCTGTCGACCCCGTGTCCGAAAGGCGGTGACGCAGTCTGCCGAACAATTCGCACTTGGCGCAGAGTATCGCTGAATGCCGGCGTCGAGAGCGCAACAAGCCGGTTGCCCGATGCTCCAGTGCTTCGCCGCGCATCCGCGGCCTGGCTCAGCACGCTCACATCCGACCAGGGTCGCCGACGTGCCCTCGGCGTAGCCGATCACCCAGATCACGACGTGTGTCGCGCGTCGCTCGAGCATCCTCGCGACAGCGGCTCCGACCTCCGCCAGCTGCTCCCCACGTCGCAGCGGAACCACGCCCGCCGATCAGCGTGCGACGGTGCGGCAATCGTCTCCTTGAAGACAACCCGGCATTGCACGCCGGGTCCTTCACTGCGTTGCGGCCCTGCGGGTGTCTTCGTCGACGACCGCCGCATTTCCGCGCACGCCGGCGGGGATGGTCCCGCGCCGGCGTAACGAAGGAGCAGTCAGATGGCTACCATCGGTTCCGTGACGAAGCGTGAGGACGGCCGCTACGAGGGCGAGCTCAGGACCCTGTCGGTCCGGGCAGAAATCGTGGTCCTGCCGGTGCACGACAAGTCGGCGCCCGCCCAGCCGGACTACCGCGTGCTGAGCCAGGGCATCGAGATCGGCGCGGGTTGGATTCGCACCGGCCAGATCTCGGGCAAGGAGTACGTGGCGCTGTCGATCGCGGCGCCCGAGCTCGGCTCCAAGACGCTCTACGCCAACCTGGGCCGCGCCGCCGGGCAGACCGATCCTGACGTATTCGCCTTGATCTGGAACCCGCAGGACTGATGTCGCGAACGCTCCCGCGCCTTCGGGCGCGGGAGCACTTTGTCCGTCGCCCTCCGGGCACGACGGCGGCCGGGCGGATCGCTCGGGCGGACGCGCTCACGATTCGCCCGCCATCCTCCCCCACCCACCCGCCCTGAGGCGCGCTGCGCGCGCCTGGTGCATCGGCTCTGCTCGTGTCCCTCCCGTCACACTGCCATGTTGCAGCCGGGCTCGCGGACGGTTCGGAGCCTGCTGTCGTGACCCGTTTTCCGGCGATGCCGAGAGCGGTTCGATCGCGAGGTGAACCCAGGTCTGCAGCTGCACTGCGATCCAGCCAACGCGGCCGGCTGGAAATGTTTGGGAGCGTTTCAGGCCAAAGGAAGTTGCGGGAAGATTGAAGCGGTCGGAATTGGAGAGCAGGATAAAAACTGACGTCGAGGCTTTCGAAACACCAGCAATTTCAGGTGTTTCCGTGACGTCATGCAAATGCCTATGACGTCACGTTGCGAAATTCACCTGCAAATTCAATGTCGTTTTTGACGCCGTCTTGAAGGTTTTCGGAGCCTTCACATCTTTTCCTGCCATCGGCAACGCGCAGGAGCGTTTCATGGCTGAGAATTCATTCAAACCCGAGGTCGGACGCATCAAGGACGCACGGCGCGCACGCGCCTTGCGCTTCTCGGCGCAGGTGTTTCGCGAGGCGGCCCGCCACGGCCGCGGCAGCCTGCGGCAGCACGGCCACATCAAGCCCGGCACCCAGCATCGCGGCATGGGCGCCGGCGTGCGTGCCGCCGCTGGCCTGATCGCGCCGGGCACCCGTCGCGTCATCGTCAAGGCGCGCTACACGCGGATGGCGGGTAGCGGGTTGGAAGCGGCGCGCGCACATCTGCGCTACATCCAGCGCGACGGCGTCACGCCCGAGGGCACCCGCGGCCGGCTTTACGACCGCGACCGCGACGACGCGGATGGCCGTGCCTTCCTCGACCGCTCCGAGCGCGACCCGCACCAGTTCCGCTTCGTCGTCTCAGCCGACGACAGCGCGCGGCTGCATGACCTGAAACCGTTCGTGCGCGATCTGATGGCGCAGATGGAGCACGACCTCGACACCAAGCTCGATTGGGTGGCGGTCGACCACTTCAATACGGGCCATCCGCACACCCACATCGTCATCCGCGGCCGCGACGACAAAGGCAAGGACCTCGTCATGGCCCGTGACTACATCGGTCACGGCGTACGCGCCCGCGCCCAGGCGCTCGTCACCCTCGAGCTCGGCCCGGAGACAGACATCGAGCGCGTGCAGCGTCTGGCCAACGAGGTGACGCAGGAGCGGCTGACGCACCTAGACCGCAGTCTGATCGGCCGCGCCAGGGACGGCATCGTCGTCATCAGCGCGACCGAGGAGCGTGATCCTGCGCAACGCACGTTCCGCACCGGCCGCCTCAAGCAGCTGGCGCGCCTGGGGCTGGCCGAGGAGAAGCAGCCGGGCGTGTGGGCGCTCGATCCCAAGCTCGACAGCAAGCTGCGCCGGCTCGGCGAGCGCGCCGACAGGTTCCGCATGATGCAGCGCGCACTCAAGGAGGCCGGTATCGAGCGCAGCGTCGCTGCCATGGCCCTGTTCGAGCGCGGGCCGCGCAAGGAGGCGCTGATCGGCAAGGTCGTCGGCTTGGGAATGGTCGACGAGATCACCGACCGCACCTGGGTCGTCCTCGACGCCGTCGACGGCCGCGTTCACTACGCCGAGCTCGGCCGGCTGGAGCCGGAAGGCGCGCCCAGGCGCGGCGCCATCGTGGCGCTCGGCAGCGGCGTGCTCAGCGAGCGAGCGACCGCGGCACCGAAGCTCGACCTCGTCACCGACATCGAGTTAAAGCACCACGTTGCCTATCACGGCCCGACCTGGCTCGATCAAGCCGCGGTCGCCAAATGGCGGCCCGGGCCCAACACGCCTGGTTTTTCTGCCGAGCTGCGCACGGCCATTGCGCAGCGCGGCCACTGGCTCGCCGAGCGGCAGCTCGCCGATTTGTCGCCCGACGGCGCCATACGCCCGCGTCCCGACATGATGCGCCGGCTGCACGAGGCCGAGACCGAGCGTCTCGTGCGAGATCTGAAGCAGCACCTCGGTATCGACTACGTGCCGTCCGAGCCCGGCCGTCGCATCAGCGGCACTTACGAGCGGTCGATCCCGACCCCGACCGGCCGGCTCGCCGTCATCCGGCGCGAGGACACCTTCACGCTGGCACCGTGGCGGCCGGCGCTCGAGCCGATGCGCGGCCGCGCCGTGACCGGGATCGTCGGCCCGAGCCGTGTCAGCTGGAGCCTCGACCGTGGCCGTGGGCTGCCGGGCCGCTGATCCGGGACAACGAGCAGGATCCAAACACATCTCGAAATGGGGGGAGAGCCCATGTCTTTCGTCATCGACCCATCGGGTCCCGGCGCTTTCGCCGGGCACAGCCCGACGGACCTCGCTGCACTGATCCTGCGCCTCACGCTCGGGGCCTTGTTCATCGCGCACATCTACTGGAAATGCGTGCTGCTCGACGGCGGCTTTGCGGCCTGGTGGGCCCGCTTCAGGATGAACGGCTACCCCTCGTTCGTGCCGTACTACGTCGTCTCGGCCGAGCTGCTCGGCGCAACGCTCCTGATCCCCGGCATCCACACCAGCCTCGTCTGTCTCTACGCCCTGCCGCTGATGCTCGGCGCGGCGCACTTCTGGCTGGTGCGCACCGGCTTCTTCTTCACCACCGCCGGTGCCGAGCTTCCGCTCGTGTGGACCGTCATGTTGCTCGTCCAGGCGCTGCTCGGCGACGGCGCCTACGCGCTTGGCCCCATCCGCTGATCTCTCACGCGCCAGCCGGCGCGACCAGACAATCCAACCGATCGAGGTTCCCTATGGCCACGACACGTCAACTCCATCTCTTCGCCTTCCTGCGGCCGGTCGCCATTCACACCGGCGGCTGGCGCTATCCGGGCGCCTATCCAGACGCCAACTTCAATTTCGCACATCTGAAGCGCTTCGCGCAGCGGCTCGAGGCGGCGCGGTTCGATGCCGTCTTCATGGCCGATCATCTCGCGCTGCTCAACATGCCGCTGGAGGCGCTGAAACGCAGCCACACCGTCACCTCGTTCGAGCCTTTCACGCTGCTGTCCGCGCTCGCCGCCGTGACCGATCGGATCGGTCTCGTCGCCACGGCGTCGACCACCTTCGATGCGCCGTTCCACATCGCCCGTCGCTTCGCCTCGCTCGATCACCTGAGCGGCGGTCGCGCCGGCTGGAACATCGTGACGACCGCCAACCCAGATGCCGCGCTGAACTTCGGCCTCGCGCAGCACATGGCGCACGCCGAGCGCTACGAACGAGCACGCGAGGTGTTCGAGGTCGTCACCGGGCTGTGGGATTCCTTTGCCGACGACGCGTTCGTGCGCGATCAGGACTCCGGCATCTACTTCGATCCGGACAAACTCCACGTCCTCGACCACAAAGGACCGCACCTGTCGGTGCGCGGGCCGCTCAACATCGCCCGCCCCGTGCAGGGTTGGCCGGTGATCGTGCAGGCCGGCGCCTCCGACGCCGGCCGAACGCTCGCGGCCGAGACGGCGGAAGTTGTGTTCGCGGCGCACGACACGCTGGTCGGGGCCCAGGCGTTCTATGCCGACGTGAAAGGTCGCGCCGCGCGCGCCGGCCGCGATCCCGATGCCATCAGGGTCCTGCCGGGCGCGCTCATCGTGGTCGGCGACAGCGTCGATGCGGCCCGCGCCAAGCGCGCTCGGCTCGACAGCCTGGTGCATGCCGACAGCGCGACCACGGCTCTGTCGATCGCTCTCGGCTGCGATGCGACGAAGCTTGTTCCCGACGCGCCGCTCCCGGAGCTCCCGGAGTCGAATGCGAGCAAGGGCAATCGGGCATTCGCCATCGCGCTGGCGCGGCGCGACGGCCTGACCGTGCGCCAGCTCGCGCAGCGGCTCGGCGGCTATGCCGGGCTCGCTTTCGTCGGCTCGCCGCGCTCGATCGCCGACGAGATGGAGGCATGGCTCGACGCGCGTGGCTGCGACGGCTTCAACGTCATGTTCCCGCATCTGCCCGCCGGCCTCGACGATGTCGTCGACAAGGTGATCCCGGAGCTGCAGCGGCGCGGGCTGTTTCGGCGGTACTATCCAGGCTCGACACTGCGCGACACGCTGCGGCTTGTGCGGCCGGGCAGCCGGCATTTCGCGAGTTGAGGAGCGTATGCTCGGTCAGCAATCAAAGGCCGCGCACCCTTGCCCGACATCGACCAGACCATCGTCTCCGAACGGGAGCGGGCGACTGCGCGGGCGGCGCTGAAGGCGCTCGGGCAGCACGCAAGCGACAAAACCGATCTGCGCATGCAGCTGTCCGTGATTGGCGGCCAGATCACGACGCTCGATCTCCCGTCGGCGGTGCCGTCGATCCGCGCTCTCCTGAAGGATCTGGGTGCGGAGCGGGGTGTGACGGTCGTCGCTGACGAAGCCGAGATCACGACGCAGCAGGCGCCGAGATGCTCGGCGTATCGCGGCCCTACCTCGTAGACGTGATCGAAAAGGGCGAACGGTCGGTACGGAGGGTCGGCCCGCGCCGACGGCTGCTGATCGCAGACGTGCTCGCCTATCGCGCCGATACCAACACAAGCGGTGCAAGGCGCTGCGCCAGTTCGCCGCGCACGACCAGGAGCTGGGCTTAAGTTGTTCGTTGCCTCCTTCAACGCCAACGCGCTCTATCCAGCCACGATCCACAGCGACTTCATAGAGCTGGCGCAGGCCGACGCCTCCGCGCCGCTGTGGTTGGAGGCGGTGCATCAGGAGTGGATGGGCACACTCGCCAGGAAGCGCCCGGACCTCGCAGGCGCGCCGATGGCTCGCCTTCGCCGGCTGTCGGAGGCCGAAGTCGGCGACGTCACGGTGACCAGCATCTAATACAGACGCTATCGCTGCCTGATGCCGATCACTTGCATTTGCTGGCAGCAGCCATCCGCGCCGGCGGCGTGATCGTGTCGAGAAGCCGTACGGATTTCCCGCCGCAGTGCTTGCGCCACACAAGATCACCGCACAGACGCCGGTGGCAAACGGTTTCACTTGCGGGACGCCAAGTATCGCGATGGGGTGTTCCACAGCAGGGAGATTCGTGGACGAGACTGGTGGATCACAGAAAGTCAGGTCCGCAGATTTGGACCGTCATCTGACGTGTTTTCCAAGGCGGCGAGTTGACGCCGTAGCACCTCCAGCTGTCGGTGATACTCCTCGGCGTTGCCATAGGCGACGAAGTCGGCGTAGTGGGCGTGCGGTGCAATCAATCGCCGCGCGTGCTTGATGGGACACCAATACTGCTCGGTGCGTGCCGCGATCTCCCGCACGTAGGCGAACAGGCCGTTGGCATAGGAGCAATAGGCGCAATTCAGCTTCTCGAGCGCGTTGAGATAGGCGAGGTTCTGCCGGTCGAAGACGATGTAGTCACGGCGCCGGACCTTGGAGATGCCGTAAACGGGAAAGCAAGTGGCCTGGTAGAGCGTCACGAACAGATCCAGGATGACGATTGGGACGATGACGGCATAGATGAATGGTGCCGTCACAACCACCATAAGCCGCGCGCCGCGGACGTAGTCGAGCAGCCTGATCTTGAACTCGCGATGACGCTTGAGGATCTGCTCCTCGAAGACGACCCGATCGCGCTCGATGCGCAGCCGCAGCTCGGCGCGTGCCCGCTCGAACGCCGCATCGAGCTCGGTTTCAAGGCTGCGCATGCGGGCGAGGATGGCCCTCACCTCGGAGTTTCCCGACGGCTCGGCAGTACCTTCTGGAGGTGTTGGGGCGCTCATGATCGATTGTCCTTCACGGCTCGCGACTGCTCATCCACATCTGCAGGAGGCCGACGAAGAGGAGGGCCGGCAGTGCGAGCAGCGCTGCGCTCATCTCGCGCTCGCTGGTCGAGGGGCTTCGGGGCTGCGAGCAGGGTTTTGTGGCAGAAACTCGATAGCTGGTGCATGGCGGATTGGCTGAGGGTAGAGGCGAATCAAATTTAGGATGGATGCCGGAATGCCGATCTTGACATTGAGGCCCATGAGCTTCGCCTCTTCGGCCGTCAGCGCATAATCGTGTGTCCATTGACCGCCTGCGAGCTTGTCGATGAGGCTTGTCGCCTGCTCTGTGGGCATCCGATCGCCGATGAGCTCAACGGCGCCCGCCTTGACCTGGCGCAGCGCCTTTTCACCCATGTTGGCAAGCACCAGCGTCAAGTCACTGATGTCTGCAATTGGCTTCTCTTTCTTCACCTCCACAAGGCTCGCGGCAGGCAGACCGGAAATCTGCGGATCGATCGGGCCGAGCACCGAGAAATTATCCATGATGATCTCGTCGGCCGCCAGCGCAATCAGCGTGCCCCCCGACATCGCATAGACCGGCACATGCACTGTCACTATTGAGGGATGAGCCTTGACGGCGCGCGCGATCTGCATCGCGGCAAGCACCATCCCGCCTGGCGTATGCAAAATGAGATCGATAGGTGTGCCGGCCGGAGTATCCTGGATGGCTGGAATGATCTGCTGTGCATCCTCGAGATCGATCATGCGGCTCATCCGAAAGCCCAATAGGTTTTGCGTTTCCTGACGATGAATCATCGTGATGACGCGCGACCCTCGTTCCTTTTCGATCGCTGCAATCTGATTCGCTCTCCTCGCCGCCAGCAGTCGCCCTTGAATGACTGGTTGAAGCGCAGAAGCGGCGAAGATGAGCGCAATAATGATGCTGATCAATTCCATGGTTACACCGCCTTCGGACTATATGCGTTTGTATTGTGATGACTGCGGCCGACCGTCAACTATACGGCGCGTCCTACCAGCGCGCCGATGATCGCTGTCGCTGCCATTGCGACCGCGCCCCAGAACGTAACGCGAAGCGTTGGCTTCAAGATGCTCGATCCGCCGAGGCGCGCGCCAACGGCACCAAGTGCCGCAAGCCCGATCAAACAAGCGATTGATACGGTCCACGTTAGCCCGCGCGTCGGCGCCAGCAATGCGACCAGCAATGGGAATGCCGCACCTGCGGCAAACGTCGCGGCCGACGTCAACGCAGCCTGGACGGGCCGTGCGGTCACATGTGGCGCCAGACCAAGCTCGTCACGAGCATGCGTTGAGACCGCATCTTTCGCCATCATCTGCTGAGCCACTTTGCGAGCCAGGTCAGCCTCGACGCCGCGATCGACGTAGATCTGCGTCAGCTCAGCCAGCTCCGCTTCAGGTTGGTCCGCAAGCTCTCGCCTCTCGCGCGCAAGATCGGCGTTCTCGGTATCGGCCTGAGAGCTCACCGACACATACTCGCCCGCAGCCATGGACATGGCGCCCGCCACCACTCCTGCAACTCCGGCTACCAAGACCTCGTTGCGTGACGGCGAGGCAGCAGCGACGCCAACGATCAGGCTGGCCGTCGAGATGAGGCCATCGTTGGCGCCCAGGATAGCAGCCCTGAGCCACCCGACGCGTTCAATCAGATGGGTTTCGCGGTGAGGAGGCCGCATTTCGAATCCTTTGTCGCAGCGTTGCTGTCTACTGGTGCAGTTTCTGACGGTCTGAGCGGGGCTCTCTCTTGAGTGAGCCACGGCTCTCTCGAGGTTATCGAGCGCGACCGCCCAGCCAAATCTGGACAACGCCGACAACGAGCAGGGCCGGCAAGGCGAGCAGCAGGAGCAGACCGAGGGTGATCGCTGTGCCGATCCAGATAAATGTGAGCGCGATGAGCAGGAGCCAAGCCACGGCGAACGCGGTAGCGCCGAGTAGCCAAGCCCGCCAGCCGGTGATGACGGTGGACTTACCGTTGCGGGTGATGACGATCATGGGGGCAGTCCTTCTGCGACTGCCAGCCGACGCGTGGCACGCGCGATCACCAACTCTTCGTCAGTTGGGATGACGCGCACGTCGATCGCGGAGGCGGGCTTGCTGATGAGTGCTGCGCCCCGGCTGTTGGCCGCAGCATCGATCTCGACGCCCATCCAGCCGAAGTGCTCGCAGATGCGGCGCCGCATGAACGCTGAGTGCTCGCCGATGCCGGCCGTGAACACCAGCACATCGAGCCCGCCGAGGATGGCGACGAGCCCGCCGAGCTCGCGGGCGGCGCGGTAGGCGAAGAGATCGAGCGCCTCGGTTGCACGTGGATTTTTGCTGGCCTCGAGGTCGCGGACGTCCGCGCTGATCCCGGACACGCCGAGCAACCCCGACTTGTTATAGAGCAGGCTGGCGACCTCGTTTGGCGTCATGCCCCTCTGCTGCAGCAGGTGTAGGACCACCCCGGGGTCGAGCGCGCCGGAGCGCGTGCCCATCATGAGACCGTCCAGCGCCGTGAACCCCATCGTGCTGGCGACGCTCCGCCGCTTGTTCATTGCACACATGCTGGCACCGTTGCCGAGATGGGCTACGATCACGCGGCCATCGGCGCGTGGGCCGGCATGCTCCGGCAGGACGCTGGCGATGTATTCGTAGGACAGGCCGTGGAACCCGTAGCGGAGTACGCCGTCGTCGGTCAGCTCGCGCGGCAGCGCAAACATCTGTTCCAGGCGCGGTTGCGTGCGGTGGAACTGAGTATCGAAGCATGCCACCTGCGGCAGCTGGTCCCAGGCCTTTGTAACGGCACGGATGGTCGCGAGGTTGTGTGGCTCGTGCAGCGGCGCGAGGCTCACCAATTGGTCGAGCTCGGCCATGACGGCGTCATCGACGCTGACGGGATCATTGAACCTGGCGCCGCCATGGACAACGCGATGGCCGGCGGCGACGATGGTCACCGCTTCGAGCCGTGCACGCAGTGTGTCGAGCAACCAAATCGTCAGGCTATCGTGGGTCGCTGGCTCAGGAAGCGTTGGGACTGCGGGTAGCTGCGCGGCAATCGCTCCCCGCACGGCAAATCGAGGCGTGCCGCCGATGCCATCAATCGCTCCGCGACAAAGCACCTCCAGGCGCTCGGTCTCGTAGAGCGCGAACTTGATGCTCGACGAGCCCGCATTGAGTATCAAGACGGCGCTTGTCATGGCGTACCTCGCGTCCTGTGATGGACAACGAGCTGCGCCAGCGCGCATGAAGCCTGCCGCGCCAGTGCGCCGTCTGCACGACTGGTCAGCATCATCGGCACGCGGCCGCCCATGACGATGCCAGCGGCGTCGGCGCCTGCGAGGTAGATCAGCTGCTTGGCGATCATATTGCCGGCTTCGAGATCTGGTGCGACCAGAATGTCGGCATCTCCTGCAACCGCGGAGACGATCCCTTTGGTCCTGGCCGCCTCCTTCGACACGGCGTTGTCGAACGCGAGCGGGCCGTCGATCAGGCCACCGGTGATCTGTCCGCGATCGGCCATCTTGCACAAGGCGGCAGCCTCCACAGTCGAGTTGATCTTGGGGTAGACGGTCTCGAGGGCCGAGAGGATCGCGACCTTCGGCTCGGCCATGCCAAGGGCGTGGGCGAGATCGATGGCGTTTTGCACGATGTCGCGCTTGGTCTCGAGATCAGGGTAGATGTTGATCGCAGCGTCCGTGATCAGGAGCGGCTTGGGATAGTGCGGCACGTCGAGCGCGAAGACGTGGCTCATGCGTCGCTCGGTCCTGAGGCCCGTATCGGTCTTGACGACGGCGGCCATCAGCTCGTCGGTGTGCAGCGCACCCTTCATCAGCGCCTCGACGCGGCCCTCGCGAGCCAATTCGACGGCACGCGCTGCAGCTGCATGGCTGTGCGGCGTATCGATGACCTCGATGTCTTGCAGGCTGCGCTTGGCAGCGTCTGCCGCCTTGCGGATCTTGGCTTGCGGGCCGACCAGGACGGGCACGATCAGGCGGTCAGCTGCCGCATCGAGTGCGCCGACGAGCGAGACCTCGTCGCAAGGGTGCACGACCGCGGTTCGGATCGGCTGGCACTTATGCGCGGCCTCGATCAACTGGCGATAGCGGGCCCCGCGTTCATGCAGATGGACCTCGGGAAGAACAGCGCGTGGCCGGCGCACCTTCTGTGTCGGGGCGATCACCAGCGCCTCGCCCTTGATCACCGTCTCTCCGGCCTGGTTGGTGCACACGCAATCGAGCACGACCTGCTTCTTGTCGGGAATTTTCTCGCGCACCGTGACGCGGACGGTGACGGTGTCGCCGAGACCGACCGGGCGGCGAAAGCTGAGTGACTGGTCGAGATAGATGGTGCCTGGACCGGGTAGCTCGGTGCCGAGCACGGCCGAGATGAGTGCTCCGCCCCACATGCCGTGTGCGATGACCTTGTGGAAGAGATCGGACTTGGCGAACTCCTCATCGACGTGGGCGGGATTGACGTCGCCAGACATCACCGCGAACAGCTCGATGTCCTGCTGCCGGAGCGTACGCGTGATCGATGCTGTGTCGCCGACCTTCAGCTCGTCGAACGTCTTGTTCTCGATGTACTGCATCACGTCTGCCCTGCCTTGCGGCCGGAGTCCGCTCTGCCGGCGGCAGCAGTCTTTCCATCCTCGATCTTCTCGGCGATGGCCTCGAGATCGCTGAAGGCGTCTCCCCCACTCTATTCGTCGGCCACATGGGCGATAGGCTTGTCGTTGATCGTGAGATCGCC
>CALFEM010000508.1 GCA_937950105.1 uncultured Alphaproteobacteria bacterium
TGCTCAATGTCGGGCAACCGGCGCCGGCTGTGCCGCCGCGAAACACCGCAACGAGGACATCAGCCCATGTTCGAGCGTAACCGCGTCGATAATACGGTGCAAACCCAACAGGTTGGAGTTCCGGCCGAAGTTGCGCTCGACGACGGGGCGCTGCTCAAGGGCCGCTTTCTCCTGCCAGCCAACCGGCCGGTGCAGGAGGTTCTCAACGGGCCCGGCCTGTTCCTCGAGTTCCAGACCTACGGCGGCGAGTCGAGCCTGATCGCCAAGTCTACGATGCGCTCCATCAAGTTGCTCAACGTGCCGGGCGCGCAGCAGCTCAAGGGTGGTCGCACAGGGGAATTCGATCCGCATCAGGTGCTCGGCGTGAGGGCCGACGCCTCGGTCGAGGACATTCGCCACGCCTATCACGAGCTGGCCAAAACCTATCATCCCGACCGCTATGCCACGGCACAGCTGCCGGCCGAAGTGCGCGAGTATCTCTCGGCCATGGTCCGCCGCGTCAACCAGGCCTACCGCGCGCTCGAGAAGCCGCGCATCGAGCAGGCTGTGCGCACCTCCAATCGCAGCGAGCCGATCTTCACATCGCCGTCGCGTTGAGACGTGTCTTGCAGCGCGCCGTCGGACGCGGGCTATTCAGGCGACGACGGAGCGCTTTTGATCGCTTTTGGGACACATTGACAGGCTAGGCGCGCCAAGCCCGGCCATGCGCCAATTCGTGCACCTTGCGCGAGACGGCATGTGCAGCGATATCGCCGGGAACAGACGACAGCGTCACTCTGCGCATTAACCTTGCGGCCGGAATTGCTGCGCACGCGCACGGCCTGTCAGTTTGCAGCAAGCAATAGTCGTCTACGACTGTCGTAGCGTATCGAGGGGCGCGAAGCCCGGGATCAAGAAAGGGGCCTTGCCCGATGTGTGGCTTTGCAGGTGTGCTCGACCTCGGTGGCGGCATGACGCCCGACCGGTCGATGGTCGAACGCATGGCGGATGCCATCCGGCACCGCGGTCCCGACGAGTCGGGCGCCTTCATCGATCGCGGCATCACAATCGCGCATCGCCGTCTGAGCATCGTCGGTCTCGCCGACGGGCAGCAGCCGATCTTCAACGAAGACCGCACCGTCGCGGTCATCTTCAACGGTGAGCTGTTCGACTATCCCGAGCAGCGGACGGCGCTCGAAGCGCACGGCCACGTCTTTCGAACGCACACCGACACCGAGATCATCGTCCACCTCTACGAGCAGTACGGCGACGACTTCGTCACGCATCTGCGCGGGCAGTTCGCGATCGCCCTCTACGACATGGCGCAGCGCCGTCTGATCCTCGCGCGCGATCGCACGGGCATCTGCCCGCTGCACTGGACGCGGGTCGGCGACCGGCTGCTGTTCGCCTCCGAGATCAAGGCGCTGCTCGCCTCCGGTCTCGTTGATGCGCAGGTCGATCCGCTCGGCATCGACCATGTCTTCACGTTCTTCTCCATGGCCCGTCGACGCACCATGTACGCTGGCGTCGAGTCGATGCTGCCCGGTCACTTCATGCGCATCGAGCTGCGTCCCGATGGCCGGCCCGCCGAGATCGTCGACCGCTGCTACTGGGACTTCGATTTTCCCGACGAAGGCCACGAGGACGATCCGGCCGACGAGAAGAAGCTGGTCGACGAGTTCGAGGCGACATTCCGCCGCGCGGTCGAAGTCCGCCTGCGCGCGGACGTGCCGGTGGTCGGCTATCTCTCGGGCGGTATCGATTCCGCAGCGGTGATGGCGCAGGCGGTCAGTGTGCTCGGCCGCCCGATCCCGAGCTTCACCGTCAAGGTGCCGAAGGCGGAACTCGACGAAAGCTCCAAGGCGATGGTCGCCTCGCGCCATATCGGTACCATCCCGCATTTCGTCGAAGCCAACCCGGCGCTGATTTCGCGCGTCTATCCCGATCTCGTCTCCGCCGCCGACTGCCCGGTCATCGACACCTCGTGCGCAGCGCTGCACGCGCTGTCACGTTCGGTTCACGACAACGGCTTCAAGGTTGCGCTGACGGGCGAAGGCTCCGACGAGGGTCTTGCCGGCTACGTGTGGTTCAAGATCCAGAAGATGGCGCTGATGGCGAGCTTTGGCGGCCGTCGGCCGGGCCGTATCGCCAGCCGTGGCTTCCGCAAGGCGGTTACACCCGATGTTTCGTTCGACGAGCTGAAGCGTATCGAGGAGACGATGGGTGGCGTGCAGGCGCAGACCGACGTCTATCATCTCGTCTCGTCGTCGCGTCAGGCGTTCTACAGCCGCGAGCTGATGGACCGGCTGGATGGGGCGCGCGCGTACGACGATCTCGAACTCGATACGGCGCGCATGCAGCGCTGGCATCCGCTCAACCAGTCGCTCTATCTCGGCTACAAGGTCTGGCTCGCCGGCCTGCTGCTGAACCACAAGGGTGACCGCATCGCCATGGCCAACAGCGTGGAGACGCGCTACCCGTTCCTCGACGAGAACGTCATCGCGCTGATGTCGCGTCTCGCACCGCACTGGAAGCTGCGCGGTGTGCGCATGGACAAGTATCTGCTGCGCAAGACCGCGTCGCGCTGGCTGCCCGAAGAGATCGCCATGCGGCCGAAGGCGATGTT
>CALFEM010000509.1 GCA_937950105.1 uncultured Alphaproteobacteria bacterium
CCACCGAGATCTACACTCTTTCCCTACACGACGCTCTTCCGATCTTGCTGATCGCCGCCGGCCTGCTTGCCCGCAATGCGGTGCAGAAGGGCCTGCAGCAGAAGCCGTGGGTGAAGACCTCGCTGGCGCCCGGATCGCAGGTCGTCGCCGCCTATCTCGACAAGAGCGGCCTGCAGCCGTTCCTCGACAAAATCGGCTTCAACCTGGTCGGCTTCGGTTGCACCACCTGCATCGGTAACTCGGGCCCGCTGAAGCCGGAGATCTCGAAGGCGATCAACGACAACGGCCTCGTCGCCGCGGCCGTGCTGTCGGGCAACCGCAACTTCGAAGGCCGCGTCTCGCCGGATGTGCAGGCGAACTACCTCGCCTCGCCGCCGCTCGTCGTCGCCTATGCGCTCGCGGGATCGGTCAATCGCGACCTGACCACGGAGCCGCTCGGCATGGGCAGCGACGGCCAGCCGGTGTACCTCAAGGACATCTGGCCGACCTCGGCCGAAGTGCAGGACTTCATCACCAAGAACGTCACGCGCGAGATGTTCGAATCCAAGTACGCCGACGTGTTCAAGGGTGACAAGCACTGGCAGGCGGTGGCAGCTCCCAAGGGCCAGACCTACGGCTGGGACAACACGTCGACCTACGTGCAGAACCCGCCTTACTTCGCCGGCATGTCGAAAACGCCGAAGCCGATCACCGACATCAAGGGTGCCCGCATCCTCGCGCTGTTCGGCGACAAGATCACCACCGACCACATCTCGCCGGCGGGCTCGATCAAGGCGGCGTCACCGGCGGGCAAGTACCTCATCGACAACGGCGTGGCGCAGGCCGACTTCAACCAGTACGGCACGCGGCGCGGCAACCATGAAGTGATGATGCGCGGCACCTTCGCCAACATCCGCATCAAGAACTTCATGAACAAGGACGCCGCTGGCAACGTGAAGGAGGGCGGCAACACCGTCCACTATCCGTCGGGCCAGAACATGCCGATCTACGACGCCTCGATGAAGTATCAGGCCGAGGGCGTGCCGCTGGTCGTGTTCGCCGGCATCGAGTACGGCAACGGCTCGTCGCGCGATTGGGCGGCGAAGGGCACCAATCTCCTGGGTGTCAAGGCCGTGGTTGCGCAGAGCTTCGAGCGTATCCATCGCTCCAACCTCGTCGGCATGGGCATCGTGCCGTTCACCTTCGAGGAAGGCACCTCGTGGCAGACGCTCGGCCTCAAGGGTGACGAGACGGTGTCGATCCCCGGCCTCGCCACGGTGAAGCCACGCCAGAAGATGGTGCTGGAGATCACCGGCGCCGACGGCAGCAAGCGCGAGGTTCCCGTGCTCTGCCGCATCGATACGCTCGACGAGATCGAGTACTTCAAGAACGGCGGCATCCTGCACTACGTGCTGCGCAACCTCGCCGCCGCGTAACCCGCGCGAGGCGAATCGCGATCACGACAAAGGGCCGGGCGCTCAGACCGAGCGTCCGGCCCTTTCGCATGGGCTGCATCCCGCGCTGCGACACGGGCGACAGCTCGCGGTCGAACGCGCCCCACTCACCCGCGCGCGAAATCGACGATGATGCCGGGCAGCGCCACGTACTCCTTCTCGGCGGCCGGCATCGGCTCTGGAATCCAGGCGACTTCCTCGCGCGACAAGGCGATGTCGCGATCGGCGAGTGCGATCAGCTTCTTGTCGTGCGTTACGCAAATGAAGGTCAGCCCCGTGTGCTCGCGGTGCGTCTGCAGCAGCAGCTCGCGAATGGCGCGGGTGCTGCCCGGTCCGTCGTCGTCGGCGAGTGCCGAGGTCGGCTCGTCGAGCAGCACGATCATCGGTTGCCCCGGCGTCGCCTTGAGCAGCGCTCGCGCCAGACCGAAGCGGACACGCTCGGCGCCCGACAGACGCCGCTTGCCCGATTTATCGAGGTCGGGGATCAGCTTGGCGAGGCCGACCGCTTCGAGAATTTGGGCGGCACGCGCGTCGAGCGTCTTGTCCGGATTGAACAGCTCGAGGTTCTGGCGCAGCGTCATGTCGTCGAAGATGTAGGGCTGCTTGCTGGAAATCGACAGCAGCGTATAGAGCGAATCCGGTCCTTCCGCCGCGATCTCGCGCAGCGGCACACCGCCGATCGTGACCTTGCCGGCGCTCGGCGCATAGAGCCCGGCGATCAACCGCAGCAAGGTCGTCTTGCCGATGCCCGAGGTGCCCGAGATGGTGACGAACTCGCCGGGGTCTGCGTGAATGTTCAAGCCTTTGACGATGTCCTTGTAGGCGAGATCGCGGCATTCGATGCGAGTCGATGAAAGCGACGAGGCCGGCCGGCGCGCGCCCTCCTCGCCGGACGCCTCCTCACTCCAGTCGAGCAGCCGCTGCAAGCCGCGCGCATCGTTGATCTCGCGCGGGAACTGCTCGAAGTAGCGGTGGATCATCTCGACGATGGTGCCGCGCAGGCGCGTCGCGTAGTCGGCCGTGGTGATGACCCCGCCCGGCGAGATCGCGCCCTGCTTGACGAGATAGGCACCGAACAGCGCCGTGACGAGTCCGGTAACGATGGTCGGATAGCGCTGGTAGAGGTGGATCTTCGCCCACTTCGCGATCATGTCGCGATCGATCTGGTCGCCTTCGCGCTGCAGCTCCAGGAACGAGCGGCGGCCGCCCGCCAGATGCCCCTGCGCGAGCAGCGTCTCGATGCCCTCGACCATGGTGTTGCCGCGCGTGAACAGCGCGCGCTTCTTCTCCATGCCTTCCTCGCGCGTGAGCTGCATGCGCGGGCCGGCGGTGCGCGCCAGCCAGTAGACGACGGGGATCGACAGCAGCCCGAGAGCGCCGAGCAGCGGATGCAGGACGGTCAGCCCGCCGACCACGATCGGTATCGTGAGCAGCGTTGGCACGCCGTCCATCAGCAGCGACTTGACGATATTGTTGTAGGCGTCCTCGCCCTTCCAGATGATGTCGAACAGCTCACCCGAGCCGTATTTGTCGGAGAGACCGAGATCACGCACGAACAGCGCCTTGGCGGCCAGAGCATGAATACGCTGGCGGATCACGAACAGCAGCGACGTCGACAACTCGGCTTCGTACTTCGACGAGTGCGCGTCGATAAGGTCGAGAGCGCCGATGACGAACATGTATTCGGCGTTGAAGCTCTTGCCGTCGAAGATCTTGGTCCATAGCAGCGGTGACGCGTTGTGCATCAGCCGGTTGACGAGAATCACTGCCGTCAGCTTGACGAGACCGCGCCGGTCTTCGCCGACGCCGAAATTCCTCCACGTCTGCTTGTAGAGATCGAGAATTGCCGAGACGGTGACGCGCTCCGTTTGCGTGTCGTGGCGCAATTCGATCATGCGCACGAGTTGCTCGCGCGCGATCGGGTGCCTTTCGTGCAGCTGCTCGACCATCCCTGCCAGGCGCTTGCGGCGCTGCTCCATGCCGAGCCGCTCGAAGCCGCGCTCGGGCGCCAGCCTGTCGATGTCGGCTTCGAGCCGCGCGTAGTTGTGGGCGACGACGACCGCATCGACGAAATGCGCGGAAGCGGCATCGACAGCGGCGCGGAACGCCGCGTCGGCGGATCGTGACGGATCGCGCCCGGCAACCTCGTCCAGCAGGGCGTCGCGCCACGCTATCCGCGCCGTCTCTATCGTCGCTTCGCCCGCCGCGATGTCACGATGCAGTCCCTCTGCACCTCTGACACGCGAGCGCGCAGCCACGGCACCCAGCAGCGCCTTCAAGCCATTGCGGACCGGTTCTCCCAACAGCGCCCGAGATCGGAAGAGCACACGTCTGAACTCCAGTCACTTAGGCACCTCGTAT
>CALFEM010000510.1 GCA_937950105.1 uncultured Alphaproteobacteria bacterium
CGAGGATGCCGGCGAGCTGCTTCATCACGCTGGCCTTGTCGCCCATGCTTTCGGCCTCGAGCGCCAGCGCATCGAAGCGCTTGTGCGTGTCCATGCCGAGCATGCGGAACTCGGGCGGCATCTTCATCATCATGCCGGGAGGGACCTCGTGCGTGGCGCCCATGCCGGAGGCGCGCGCGAATTTCGCCGCGTCCTTCGGCTTGTCGTCGGCGAGCGCCGCGACGATGCCGTGCACATGATCGAGGAAGGCGCGCATTTCGGCGAGCAC
This sequence comes from uncultured Alphaproteobacteria bacterium, assembly GCA_937950105.1. Taxonomy (GTDB): domain Bacteria; phylum Pseudomonadota; class Alphaproteobacteria; order Rhizobiales; family Hyphomicrobiaceae; genus JAEUMD01. Next base: position 269 of record CALFEM010000510.1, read on the forward strand.
GAAGTTGCGCTCTGCGGGTGTCAGCCGGATCGCTTGCCGCTCGTCCTTGATTTCGGCGGCCGGCTTGCCGTCGCCCATCATGTGATGACCGTGGTGCTGCATGTCGTGTCCGGGCATCGGTGGCGCCGGCTGCTGCGCCAGCGCGTTCGCGCCGAATGCGATAATGGCGATGCCTGCAAGTGTGCGCGCGATCCTCGACATCGATAGTCTCCTTTGCGTGCGATCAGCGATCATCGGTCCGTGCGAACGTTTTGGCCCGTCACGACGAAAGACCGCCGGCCAGCGTCGGCACATCGAGCGTCGAGAAGCCGTAGTGCTTGAGCCAGCGGAGGTCGCCGCCGAAGAACGCGCGCAGGTCTGTCAGTCCGTACTTCAGCATGGCCATGCGGTCGATGCCCATGCCGAAAGCGTAGCCCTGGTACTTCTTCGGATCGATGCCGCAGTTCTCCAGCACCTTCGGATGCACCATGCCGCAGCCGCCGATCTCCAGCCACTTTCCGGGCTTGCCGATGGCGTCGGCGGCGATGTCGATTTCGGCCGACGGTTCGGTGAACGGGAAGTACGAGGCGCGAAACCGCATCTTCACCTCGTCGACCTCGAAGAACGCCTTGCACATTTCCTCGAGCGTCCACTTGAGGTGGCCCATGTGGGTCGCCTCGTCGATCACCAGCGCCTCGATCTGGTGGAACATCGGCGTGTGCGTCTGGTCGCTGTCGCAACGGTAGACGCGGCCCGGCGCAATGATGCGGATCGGCGGCTTCTGCTTCAGCATGGTGCGGATCTGCACCGGGCTCGTATGCGTGCGCAGCACGAGCCGCTCGCCCTTGTCGTTGGGCGAGAAATAGAACGTGTCGTGGTCCTGCCGCGACGGATGCTCCGGCGGAATGTTGAGCTTGGTGAAATTGTAGTCGTCGCTCTCGATGTCGGGCCCTTCCGCGACCGAGAATCCCATGTCGGCGAAGATCTCGGCGAGTTCGTCCATCACCTGGCTGACCGGGTGGATGCGTCCCTCGCGCTCGGGACCGCTGCGAACGGGCAGCGTGATGTCGGCGCGCTCGTTGACGAGGCGCGCTTCGAGGGCGGCTTCCTCGAGTGCGGCCTTGCGCACATCGAGGGCATCGCTGACGCGTGTCTTCACGCCATTGACGGCCTGGCCGAAATTCTTGCGCTCGTCCGGCGCCATCTTGCCGAGTGTCTGCATCAGCTCGGGGATGCGGCCCTTCTTGCCGAGGGCGGCGACACGCACCTTGTCCAGCTCGTCGAGGCTCGCCGCGGCGGCGATGCCGGCGACGAGTTCGGTTTCGAGGGCGGCGAGATCGGTCGAGGACATGCAGTTTGCTCCACGAATTGACGCGGCCGGAGTACGCCGCCGTGCGGCCGAAGGCAAGCCGTCGTGTCCTGCCAGGACGTGAATCGTCAGCGCTCGAACAGGGCCTTGGGCAAGCCACTCTGGCGGATGATCGAGCGCAGCGTACCGATAGCCAGTTGCCTGTGGTCGGGCACGGGGATCGTGGTCGTCGCGGTCTCCGACCGACGTTGTATCACGACGTGGCTGCCGCGCTGGCGCACTTCGATGAACCCGTTCGCGGCGAGAATGGCGATCACCTCGCGACCGCTGATGACCGCCAGTTCACCCAACGGCCACCTCGACCTGGGTGACGTAGACTTCGCTGGTCAGGCGGCGGCTGATCTCTTCCGCCGAAGCGGTCTCGAAATACAGCGACAGAGCTTCGGCAAGGTTCGCGCGTGCTTCGGCGACGCTACCACCCTGGCTGGCAACATCCAGCTCGGGGCAGAGGGCGACGAACAGGTCGCCCTCTCGCTCGATGATGGCTGTAAAGCGCTGCAGCATGGCCGGTTGCCCCGTGATCGGTCAGCCGAGTGTACGGCATCGGCGCCGGACGGGTCTACACATCAGCCACGATCGTCTGGCGAGCCCCTCAGGCGGCCTTCTTGACGGCGGCCTGCGCCTGATCGACCAGCGCCTTGAAGCCGGACATGTCGCGCGCTGCGATGTCGGCCAGCACCTTGCGGTCGACCTCGATGCCGGCCTTGTTGAGGCCGTCCATGAAGCGGGCGTAGGTCATGGTGTTGGCACTCGCCTCACGCACGGCGGCGTTGATGCGCTGGATCCAGAGAGCGCGGAAGTTGCGCTTCTTCACCTTGCGGTCGCGATAGGCGTATTGCATCGCCTTCTCGACCGCCTGCTTGGCGATGCGAATGGTATTCTTGCGGCGGCCGTAATAGCCCTTGGCAGCCTTGATGACTTTCTTGTGCTTGGCGTGGGCGGTGACGCCGCGCTTGACGCGAGCCATGGTAGTTCTCCGCTAAAACTGGGTGTTGGGGGCGATCAATTCGTCAGCTGCTGAAGTCGTGGCGCGCAACCTTTTGGCGCGCCTTGGATATCAGCGATTGTACGGCATGTACTTCTTGACGATCTTGGCGTCGCTGTCGTCGAGCACCATGGCGCCGCGCGCATTGCGAACGAACTTCGCGGTGCGCTTGATCATGCCGTGACGCTTGCCGGCTGC
>CALFEM010000511.1 GCA_937950105.1 uncultured Alphaproteobacteria bacterium
CGAAGTATACCGGGCCGGCGCTGGCTCCGGGAATCTCGCGCAAGTGGAAGGAGTTCAACGACAGGCTCGAGGCGGTGAAGCCGACTCCGAAGCCGCAGCCGCCGGCCGCTGTCGCGGACTTCCTCGACAGCGCGCGCCGCCATTTCAATTTCGTGCCCGAACGCGTCCCGGAGGCCGTGTTCAAGGAGCGCTACGCCGCCGAGGCTCTGGCGCTGGGGCTGTCCGGCGATCAGGTCGTGCGCGTCTACGCGCTCGAGACCGGAGGCATCGGCACCGCCGACATGCAGGCCGGTATTCACCCGATTTCGCGCAAGGGCACGCCGATTTCGAGTGCGCTCGGCTATGCGCAGCTCCTCGCCGCCAACTCCATCAACGAGTTGTCCAAGCATGGGGCCGACTTCGTCGCGCGCCTGAAAGCGCTCGCACGCCGTTCACCGCCCGAGCGCCGGCAGCGGCTGGAGGAGAAGGCGGAGGCGCTGGCGCTGATGACGAGGAAGGCACGCTCCATCCCTTACGAGTGGTCGCGCCATGTCGCCTACGCCGGAACCGATGTCGGCCGCGGCATCCACGCCATCAACCTCGACGGCGACATCGGCCCGTGGCTCCAGGTCATCAAGCTCAAGGGGCTGAGGGAGACCGCCGAGGCCGCAGGGCGCGGTCGTCTCTCGGGCGCCGAGATCGAACTGATGAATCTCGCCGGCCCCGGCACCGGCCTCGAGATGATGACGCCGGTCGCACTCAAGGCGCCGACGACCAACTTCTTCGCCCGCGCCGCCTACTATCGCAATACCATCGTGCGCGAGAAGACCTCGGCCGAACTGTTGACGGCGCTCGACCAGCGCATGGAGCAGAACCTGAAGAACGCCGGCTCGATCGAGTTCCGCCAGATTTTCGACCGGCTTGAACAGCGGTCGCGCGCCGGCAGCCAGTGACCTGCGCGACGCGCCCGCTTACCGTGTCGCGTTGCGCAGAAAAGGTTAACGCGATTGGTCCAACGCGGGCCCCCGTTTTCACTCTGCTTTACCATGTGCCGATTATGCTGTTCGCCAGGGCCGGGATGATCCGGCCGTCTCCACCATGAGGGCGGATGCCATGAGCGAGCGTCGTCAATTCGGCCGTCGGACCACGTGCCTGCACGCCTGGGTCAAGATCCCGGGCCGGCCACAGATCGCCTGCCTCGTGCGCAACCTCTCGGTCGGCGGCGCCCTCCTCGAATTCGACGTGCCGGACTGGCTGCCCTATCGCTTCCGCCTGCACATCGAGGCTTCGGGCTTCATGACGAACTGCGAAACGCGCCACGTCGGCACGCGCGCGGTCGGTGTCATGTTCGTCGAGACGACGGACGTGCGCGACGGCTCCTCGGTCCTGACGGAAAAGGACATCTGGGGCGGCCTCGAGCGGCCGCACCCCCGCGATCTCGACGCCTGATCTTATCGCACGCCGAGCGGATGCTCGAACGAACTGGCCTGGCGGCTCTGCTGCGGGCGCGGCAGAGCTTCCTTGATCCGCCGCTTGGCCGCCAGGGCTCTGGCCGCGCGGGTACGCTGCACTTCGGGCTTCGGCTCGCCCTCGGGGGCAAGTGCCGGATCGGTTGTCGCGACGTCCTCCGACAGCGAACGTGGCGGCAGCGGCGAGCGCACGACGAAGCCAGCGGCCGGCGCCACCGGCTGCGTCTCACTGACCACGGACCCAGCCGGCGCGAACAGAACCGCGCTCCCGCTGGCGCCGGATGGCGGCGGCACGTCGCCGAGCCGGACGGTGCTCGAAGCCGCTGCCGGAACGATCGCCTGGCCCTGCACGTGCGTGGACGGCAACAACCCCGGTTGTGCAGGCGAGGCCGGTGCCATCGTTGCATTCGCAGCAGCCGGCGCGGGCGCATCCAATGCCGGCTGGCTGGCCGGCTGCAGGGCCAGCGGGCTGACATGCGTCATCGCGGGCACTGCAGGGGCAGCTGGCGCCGCGACCGGCACCTCCTTGCGCTGCCCGAAGAACCCCGACCACAGCCCGACACCCAGCATCAGCAGGCCGGCAGAAAAAAGAAGTCGCCTGGGTTTCATGCCTCAACTCCGGTTCTATCGTGCCATAGGCGTCGGCGGCGCCCAACGGCAGCTTCACCGAACTGAAACAGCCTATGCATACGGCGGGCCAAACTCCGCTTTCTGATTGTCCGGACCTTGCCTATCGCACTCGAATCACACGTTGAAAGCACGATGCCGGTCGACCCTTAACAAACGCCAGCGCCCATAGCACCCGCCGGCAAATTCAGTCGGCCAGTGAGGCCGCGCGGACTCAATTGCACTTGCAAGACGGGCCACCTGCGAAGGTCCATACTGGACGCGCGTCGCCGCAACCCCCAGATCCTCTGATCGTCCAGGACCGTAAGCAGCATCATGAGCAACGAAGAGAACCGCTTCTCGGCCCGCGCCGCACGCTACATGAAGGTAGGCACCAATGTCGGCGCCGTCGGTCTTCGCGTCGCCGGTCAACGCCTGCTCGGCATGGAGCAGGACCGCTCGAAGGCCGCGGCCGATCTCGCAGCGGCGCTCGGTGGCCTCAAGGGCCCCTTGATGAAGGTGGCGCAGTTGCTCTCGACCATTCCCGAAGCGCTGCCGAAAGAATACGCCCGCGAACTCTCGCAGTTACAGAGTCAGGCGCCGCCGATGGGCCCCGCCTTCGTGCGCCGCCGCATGCAGGCCGAACTCGGTCCAAACTGGCGCGAGCGGTTCCAGGCGTTCGA
>CALFEM010000512.1 GCA_937950105.1 uncultured Alphaproteobacteria bacterium
ATTCACAGGCGTGACTGCCCGCCCCGTCGCCTCGCTGCTGCGCGGCTTCTCCGCGCCTGTCAACCTGACCATCGACCGCAGCGACCGCGACCTCGAATTCCTGATGGCGCACGACAGCGATCTCTTCAATCGCTGGCAGGCGGCCAACAGCTATGCGACGCGGACGCTCGTGCAGATCGTTGCCGCCCTGAAGGAGGGACGACGATCCTCGCGCGGTGCCGCCTATGCGCGCGCGCTCGGAGCCTCGATCCGCGACGACAAGCTCGAGTCTGCCTACCGCGCCGAGTTGCTCAAGCTGCCGACACAATCGGACATCGCCCGCGAGATCGGCCGCGACGTCGACACCGATCATATCCACCGCGCGCATCGCCAGCTGTCGCGTCTGGTCGCCACGACGCTCGCCGCCGAGCTGGCGCAACTCTACAAGTCGATGTCCAACAAGGGCGCGTTTTCCCCCGATGCGAAGAGCGCGGGCCGGAGGGCGCTGCGCAATGCGGTGCTGACACTGCTGGTGCAGCGGGGCGAGCCGAAGGACATCGCGCTCGCGGTCAAGCATTTCGAATCCGCCACCAACATGACCGACGAAGCGCACGCGCTGTTCCTGCTCGCTGCTGCAGGCGGACGCGTCCGCGACGCGTCCCTCGAGCGCTTCTACGAGCGCTGGCGCCACGATCATCTGGTGATCGACACCTGGTTTGCCGCGCAGGCGATCTCGCCGCAATCCGATACCGTCGACAGGGTGCGCGCGCTGACCACGCATCCGCTGTTCTCGATCACGACCCCCAACAAGGTGCGCGCGCTGGTCGGCAACTTCGCCACCATGAACCCGGTGCAGTTCAATCGCCCCGACGGCACCGGCTATCAGCTGGTCGCCGAGCAGGTTCTGGCCATCGACCGCTTCAATCCGCAGGTCGCCGCGCGGCTGCTCAATTGCTACCGCAGCTGGCGCGCACTCGAGCCGACGCGCCGTCGCGCCGCGCGCAAGGCGCTGGCGCGGGTCGCCGCCGGCCCGCATCTCTCGCGCGACGTCTACGAGATCGTCTCGCGCATGCTGGACACCTGAAACCCAGCGGACGGCGCGGCCCGGGCGAGGGTTGGGCTACGAGTTGCATGCGCTGAAGGCGCACTCGCAACAGCGCGATTCTGAACGATATTTTATTGGGTTAACGGATTTAAACTCCCTCGACACCCGAGCCGAATTTAGGCGAAATCATGTCTGTGATTAGCTGCGGGGGCACGCGAGCGAATCGCATCAGGGCACAACACGACAATCAGTGAATGTTCGGAGAATTCGGGATGGCGCGGACAACGTCTGCCGGCCCACGGGGAGGGATTGCGCTCGCGGCTTCGGCCGCGTCCCGCTATCTGAATGCGGCGCGTGCGAACGCCTTGCTGAGCCTCTCGGGTGCACGCGGCAGAGCCATCCTCGGCGCCGGACTTCTGCAACTCGCCGTGCTCGCCATCGCGCTTCCCGCGATCGAACAGGCCCATGATGTGATCGCGCTTCTCATACTCGTCGCGCTCGCGCTGCTGACCGTGATGATCGTTCCATCGGCCGCGCACGATGAACACAACGCCCAGGAGTTCAGCGCCTCCATGCCGGATGCGGCGGCGCATGCGGCACTCGTCGCGCAAGAGCCTCCTGCTCCATGCTGCGAGCCTCAGCCGATCCTTGCACCGAAGCGACCGACCGCGAGTGCGCTCTCGCCGCACGCCAGGGCCGATCTGATGGCCCGCGTCAGCCACGAGTTGCGCACCCCGCTCAACGCGGTCGTCGGCTTCTCCGATCTGATGGGACACGAGCTGTTCGGGCCGCTCGGTCACCCGCGCTACGAGGAATACGTCCGCCACATCCGCGACAGCGGCCAGAAGTTGCTCAAATCGACGGAAGATACACTCGCCATCACGTCGCTCCTGACGGCGCACGGCGAAGCCCGCTGCGAGGAAGTCGCGCTCGGATCGATCGCCCGCGACGCCCGCAGGATCGCCACCGTCGACGGGCCCCACCGCGCAATCAGCGTCGCCTACGACATCGACAACGATTTGGCGGTCATGGCGCACCGCCGCGCACTCCGACAGATCCTGGTCAACCTGCTGTCGGAGGGCATGTCACGGGCGAGCGAGGCAAGCGAGATCACGGTCACCGCGCGCTGTTGTGGTGACAAGGTTGCCGTCAACATCACGACCACGGCGGCAGCTCCCGCCTTGCGCGACGGACACGCCTCGCTGCCGATCTGCCTCGCGCGCACCATGATCGAGCTTTCGGGCGGCGAGCTGACCGAGTGCGACAGCGACGGCATCTGGCGCGCGACCACATTGCTCGATCGCGTGGTGCAGCCAGACTTCTTCCTGGCGCCGCGCGTCACATCAGCAAGCGCCGCCCTGGCCTGATCCGGAAGCTTGAGCAGGAAGCCGTTGGCCGATCAGAAATCGCCGCTCCGCTCTTTCCAGCGGCGGTTGCGATGCTTGACGAACGCGCGGCGTTCCTCGGGCGTCATGCGCGAGAGCGCCGCGATGAAGCTCCTGGTCATCAACTGGCGCAATTCCACGCGGGCCGCCATGACCGCGCCGATGGCGCTTTCGACAGCCGCCGTGTCGAACGTATCTTTCGCGATCAGATCGCGAGCGGCCTGTCTCAGCTTTGCAATCTCGTCGCGTCGGCGGTCGGCCTCGGCTTTGTCGGCGTCGAGCAACGACTTCAGCTCCTTGCGCCGGTCGTCCGGCAGGGCATGGAAGAAGGCACGCGGGCTGTCGCCATCACGCCAGTCGGGCGGCCCATGGCGCAACATGCGGCCAGCGAACGCGCCGATCACAAGCAGGTTGAAGGCCAGCGACACCATGAGCAGCACGCGCGGCCAGTTGCGCCGCGGCGCTCCCGCCGGCTCGCCAGGATTGGTTTCTCCGGCATTGGCGGTGCTCATAGGAACTCCTCCGTGGACATCTCACCGTCGTCGTCGCCGAACACCAGTTGCTGCAGGTCTGACGCGGCGCTGCCATCAGACGCACTCGCTACCGGCGAACGGCTCGAACCGAGGTCCGGCAGCAGCGCGCTGCCGAGCGTGCTCCATCCCAGTACGAGACCACCGACGAGCGATGCCGCCAGCAAGGCAGCGACCGGCGAGGGGCGCGGTCGGCCGAACGGCGGCCGCGCCACACGCGACGACGCAGCTCCACCAGCCCGGCTGCGATCGCCCAACGATATGACCTCGCCGCCGCTGCGGAGCGGTGCGGCATCGCGGCCGCCGATCTCCGTCATGAGCCGGGCGACGAGGGCCTCCTGACGCTGTTCCGAGACGGCCGGAGCCATATCGAGCAGGCGGTCCAGCGCCCGCGCATCAGCCATCATGCGGCGCGCCTCGGTGCTCTCCGCAATAAGGGGGGCGAGACGCAGCCGCTCCGCCGCCGGCCAGCGGTCACGGTCCGCGCCATATGTTGCGAGCACACGCTCCAGCGTGTCGAGATCGGCCTTGTCCATAGCTCTGCTCATCGCATCACCCGTACATCAAACGTCGTCATCGGCCGCCACCAGTTCGCGCCACTCGCCAGCGAGGCTCGTCCGCAGCGCGCGACGCGCACGAGCGAGCAAGGACTCCACCGCTTCGTCGGAGATTCCCATGGCGGCGGCAACCTCCACCTGGCTCAACCCCTCGAAATGGAACAGGGTCAGCGCAAGTCGCTGACGTTCCGGCAAAGCCTTCAGCGCTGCATCGACCCGGCTCGCCACTTCGCCGCGTTCCAGTTCTCGCAATTGTCCGGGCGGTTCCGGCACCTCGGGCACCTCGTCGGTCACTTCGGTCGAGCGCCCGGAGCGGATGCGGTCGATGCAGAGATTGGAAACGACACGACGCAACCACGGCCTGACGCCACCGGCTCCGACCACCAGACCTTCGCCCTGACGCCACAGCCTCAGCATGGCCTCCTGCGCCACGTCCTCGGCCTCCGCGTCATCGCGCAGCATCCGCCGCGCAACGCCGAGCATGCCGCCGAGATGGCGCGAGACGAGCGTGGCGAATGCCGTCCGGTCACCTTCAGACATGCGGGCGACCAGTACGGCGTCGCTCGGCGCGGACGGCTCTGCCAACCGCCCTGCCTCCACCCCCGGCTCGTTACCCCGCGCTGCCACGCGCATCCTCGCCATTGCTACGGCCCCGGCCAGCTTGGAGGTCCCCGGGCTCACCGGCAAGCGGTCGAGCCCGGAGACCTGACACGTCAGCGCTTCTCGCCGCTACCGGCATCGCCACCGGTGCGCTTCTGCCAGCGCTCGGCCATGCGCGGTGGCAGGTCGGCGCCGGTGATCTTGCCGTCCCCGTCGAGGTCGAGATCGACGAAGCGCTGCTTCGGACGGGCGTTGAACTCGTCCTTGGAGACCTTTCCGTCGCGATCCTTGTCGAGCACGTGCATGCGCTGCTTTTTGGCATAGGCAATCGCCTCGCCGCTGCGGGCGTCGAGATCGGCCTTGTCGATCACGCCGTCGCCGTTGGCATCCATGCGTTCGAACATGCGGCCCTGACGCTCGCCGCGCCAGCCGTGACGCCAGCCGCGTCCGCGCTCGTCACCCCCACCGCGAGCCTCCGGCCCATCGGCCCTGGGAGCCTCGATCTTCGGAGCTTCGACCTTGGCAGCAGCATCGGGAGCCGCCGCCGGTGTGCCAGAAGCGGCCGGCTGCCCGGCCGTCGCCTCGCCTGTCGCGGCTACGGCGGCAACGTCGTCGCCATCGTCATCCATCAGATCAGCGCGATCGTCGTCTGCGTCGCCACGCGAACCACGCCCCCAGCCCTTGCCAGGCCCATGGCCGCGCTCGCCGTCATGCCAGCCATGGCCGCGACCGCCACGGCCCCAGCCGTGCTTGCCGCGCATCTCGGCCGCTTCCTCCCTGGTGACCTTGCCGTCGCCGTTCGCATCGAGCCGCGCCAGCATCATACGCGTGCGATGATCGGCACGCTCTTGGAGCGTGGCGGTGATCTCGTCCGCGTCGAGGCTGCCGTCGGCGTTCTTGTCGAGCTTGGCGAAGCGATCGTCGCGCTTACTGAGGAACTCCTGCAGCGTCACCGCGCCATCCTTGTCGGCATCCGCCTTGACCAGACGCTTGAGAGCATGGCGACCGCCGCCGCCGAAATCGTCTCCGAATTCACCGCCGCCGTGGCGGAAGTGGTGGCGACCGCCCGCGGCCATGGCGATCGCGGAAACCGCGCCGACGGCCGCCACGAGGGCAATGGTGATTTTGAGGGGTTTGCGCATCGTATTGAAACTCCTGCATTTCGCTGAGCGACCGGGAGAAATCCCCGTCTTCATGGGCAGAAACGCAGCGGAGGCTCGCGATCCGTCGCGCAAGTCTGAGAATTCCGCACGGGTTCCGCTTCACCTCAGACGATCAACTCGTCGAACAGCCGTGCGACGCTGGCCAGCGTCTCCGCGAGTCGCAGCTCGAGGGCGGCAAAGCTCGGCGCGTCACCGGCGCGGGCGAGCAATTCCTTCAGGCCCTTGGGTGCCGCCGCCGGGTCGAACGGCCCCTCGAGGCAGAGGCGCAGGATCTGCGTCAGGTCGTGGATCAGCTCGGTCGCAGGAATCAGGATCTCGGCGTGCTCGACGCTGAGCACGCCCGCCGCCGACAGCTTGCGGAACGCCGCCGCCGTGTTCTGGTCCAGCACCTCGGGATGCGCGTGCGCGGCAACGAGTTGCAGATGCTGGGCAATGAACTCGAGGTCGACGAGGCCGCCGCGTACCTGCTTCAGCTCCCAGATGTTCGCCGTGCCCTTCTCCTTCGCTATGCGCTCGCGCATGTCGCGCACGTCGGCGGCGATCTTGGCGCGGTCACGCGGCGTCAGCAGGACGGTACGGATCGCCGCCTCGACCTTGGCTCGCAGCGCCGGTGGACCAGTGATGGCGCGGGCGCGGGTGAGCGCCATATGCTCCCACGTCCACGCCTCGCGGCTCTGGTAATCGACGAAGCTGGCGATATGCGTCGCCACCGGCCCGCTCTGCCCCGAGGGCCTCAGACGCATATCGACCTCGTAGAGTGCGCCCTCCGCCGTCGGCGCCGACAGCGCCGTGACAAGCCGCTGGGTTTCGCGCGCATAGAAGTGGCTCGGCGCCAGCGGGCGCGCGCCATCCGATTGCACGGTCCCCTCGGCATAGTCGTAGACGACGATGAGATCGAGATCCGAGGCGGCCGTCATCTCGCGGCCGCCGAGCTTGCCCATGGCAAGGACCACCGCGCCGCCGCCCGGTACTTCGCCGTGACTGCGGGCGATCTCCGAATGCACGAAGCCCTGCAACACTCCGATCAGACGCTCTGCAAGCATTGCGTAGGCGACGCCGGCCTGATTGGCGTTGATGGTGCCGGAAAGCACCCGCACACCGAGCAAAAACGCCTGCTCGCTGCCGACCACGCGGGCGCGATCGAGCGCATCCTGCGTATCGGCGGCAAGTCCGATTTCGGTGCTGATGATCTTGTCGAGATCGGCCGCCCCCGGCAGCGCGTCGAACGTCTTGGGGTCGATCACGGCGTCGAGCAGACGGCGGCGGCGCGACAGGATGCGAGCAAGCCGTGGCGCTGTGCCCATGATGTCGGCGACGAGTTTCAACAGGCTCGGGTTTGCACGTAACAGCGCGAACAGCTGCACGCCCGTCGGCAATTCGGCGACGAAGCGATCGAAACTGGTGATGGCGCGATCAGGGTCTGCCGTCTCGCCGAGCGCGGTTATCAGCAGGGGCTGCACTTCGGTCAGTCGCTCGCGCGAGCGTGGCGAACGGACCGCGGCGTAACGGCCGGCGTGCCAGCCGCGCACGATGGCGAGTACCGCACCGGGATTCTGGTAGCCCATGCGCTGCAGCGCTGCGACGGTATCGGGATCGTCGTCCTCGCCGGCAAACACCATGTTGACGCCGCCGGTAGTCAGCTCCGGCACATCCTCGAACAGCGCCGCGTAGTGCTTCTGCACGGTCTCCAGAACCTCGACCAGCGCCGCCGAGAAGGCTTCGAGCGTCGGATAGCCGGCGAAGCGGGCGAAGCGGGCGAGCGCCGCCGGTTCTTCGGGCAGCTGGTGCGTCTGCTCGTCGGCGACCATCTGGATGCGATGCTCGATGCGGCGAAGATAGCCATAGGCGCGTTCGAGATCGGCGCGCACGTTCTCCTTGATCCAGCCGCGCGCCGTCAAAGCCTGTAACGCCGCGAGCGTCGGGCGGATGCGCAGCTCGCGCTGGCGGCCACCGGCAATCAGCTGCTGCGTCTGCGTGAAGAACTCGATCTCACGGATGCCGCCGCGACCGAGCTTGACGTTGTGACCGGCGACACCGATGCCGCCGAGGCCCCGGAACGCATGGATTTGCCGCTTCATGGCGTGGATGTCGGCGATCGCCGCATAGTCGAGATACTTGCGCCAGACGAACGGCGCGAGGTCGTCGAGCAGCATGCGGCCCGCCTCCTGATCGCCAGCGACGGCGCGCGCCTTGATGAGTGCTGCACGCTCCCAGTTCTGGCCGAACGCTTCGTAGTAATGCATGGCGGCATCGGTCGACAAAGCGACCTGCGTCGCGCCGGGGTCGGGGCGCAACCGAAGATCGGTGCGGAAGACGTATCCGTCGGCGGTGCGCTCGTGCATCAGCTTGACGAGGTCGCGCGTGATGCGCACGAAGAACGTCTGCGCCTCGAGGTTCGGCCGCAGGCGCGCGCGATCCTTCTCGTAGAAAATGATGAGGTCGATGTCGCTCGAGTAGTTGAGTTCGTGCGCACCGTACTTGCCCATGCCGAGCACGATGAATCCGGACGTCTCGGCGGCGTCCGGCGTATTCTCGGTCCACTCGCCCCTGGCGATGGCCTGGCGGAAAAGATAGCGCACCGAACTCTGCAACGCGGCGTCCGCCGTCGCCGTGAGAACGCCCGTGACCGTCATCACTGGCCACACTCCGCCGATGTCGCACAGCGCCGTCAGCAGCGCGACGCGGTTCTTGTAAACGCGCAGCGCCTTCATCGCCTCGTTGATCGACGCGGCGTTCTCGACGGTGGTGCGCACGTCGCGCGACAGGGCCTCGAAGTGCTGCTCCGGCGGTGACGTCAGCATGGCCTGAAGCGCGAAAAGATCCCGCGCCGCCAGACGGCCGAGGTAGGGCGAACCGGCGAGGATACCCGACAGCAGGGCCTGCACCTTGGGTTGGGTCAGCACGTCAGCGAGCGGCGCAAGCGCTGTGTCCGCCGAAGCCGCGCAGATCATCGCGCGCAAGTCTGCGATCGCTCCAGTATCGGCATCGTCTGCGAAAGGCGCCTCGATCAGTCGCGCATGAAGTGACCCCACCTCGCTCTCCCTGTCGCTGCTCATCGCCACCTCGCCCCCTCTTTTCCGGTCACGTTAGCGCAGGCGCGCGGATATTTGGATGTGGTGAAGTCAATGCCGGGCGGTCTTTCTCGGGCCGGGCCGGAAGCACGAGCACGACGCGAAGCCCCGGCTGGTTGTCCTCGAGGCGAAGGTTGCCGCCGTGGAGCCGCGCGACCGCCGCGACCAGGCTGAGGCCGAGCCCTGTGCCGGGCTGCGAGCGGCTGCGTTCTAACCGTACGAAGCGCGCGAGGACACGCTCGCGGTCCTTGGCGTCGATGCCCGGCCCGTTGTCGCCGACGGCGATCTCCAGTACATCCGCCCGCCGGACGAGGCTCACCGTGACGCGTGCACCACCAGCGACACCCGACGAGTACTTGATGGCATTGTCGATCAGATTGGCAACCGCCTGCCCTACGAGCTGGCGGTTCGCGGCGATCGTCACAGGTTCCAGCTTAACTTCGAGAGCGAGGCCGGCCTGTTCCGCCACCGGCTCGTACAGTTCGCCGACGTCGGCGACGAGGGCACCGAGGTCGATCTGCTCGATCGTACCTTCGAGCGCGCCGGCTTCGAGACGCGCGATCAACAGCAGCGCGTTGAACACCTTGATGAGTTCGTCGGCCTCCTCGATGACGCGTTCGAGGCCACCGCGCAGTTCCTGTGGACCCGCATCTTCGCGCAGCGCCTGCTCGGCGCGATTGCGCAGACGGTTGAGCGGCGTCTTGAGATCGTGGGCGATATTGTCGGAGACCTCGCGCATGCCGGCCATCAGCTGCTCGATCCGGTCCAGCATCTTATTGAGATTGATCGCGAGGCCGTCGATCTCGTCGCCGCTTCCGGCGATCGCGATGCGCTGCCACAGGTCACCATCCATGATCGACCGCGCGGTCGCGTTCACGGCTTCGACACGAGCCAGAGCATAGCGGGAGACGGCATAGCCACCGCCGAGGCCGAGCAGCGCCAGTGCTGCGAAACCGAGGAAAGCCGTCAGACGCATGGATGCGAGCGCGCGCCGCTGATCGTCGACGTCGCGCGCGACGAAGAGGGTGCGGCCGTCAGCGAGATTTGTCGCCAGGGCCACGGCCTGCCGCGCCGGCGAGTCGCCACCCGGCGCGGCGTAGCGGAACACGCCCCCCCTCGGTTTGCCGGCAAGCTCCGAAGGAATACCCGCGAGATTGCCGGCAAGGCGCCCCCCACGCGCATCGACGAGCAGATACAGCCTACCGCTGGCGAACCGCTGGCGCTGTTCGATCTCGCGCGTGAGATCGCCCGCCTCGTCGCGACCGGCGCTGGCAACGATCAGGCGGCTCTCCGTCTCGAGACCTGCGACGACCTCGTTGGTCAGCGCCGCACTGGCATCACTGTAGAGTTTCGTCGCGATGACCACGGCGGCGAGCAGGAAAATGGCAACCGCCGTCGCCACGGCGCGAAAAGCACCGCTCGCCATCGGCGGACGCAGGGGCTCACCTGTCGCCATCGCGGATCATGTAGCCGGAGCCGCGCACGGTATGGAGCAGCGGCGTTTCGAACCCCTTGTCGATTTTCGCGCGCAGGCGCGAGACGTGCACGTCGATGACGTTGGTCTGCGGATCGAAGTGATAATCCCACACGTTCTCGAGCAGCATGGTACGCGTCACCACCTGTCCCGCATGCCGCATCAGGTATTCGAGCAGACGGTACTCGCGTGGCTGCAAGGGGATGTTGTCGCCCGCGCGCGTCACCCGGTGCGCCAGACGATCGAGCACGAGATCACCGACGACATAGCGCGTCGTCTGCTCCTCGGGCGCGGTGCGACGGGCCAGCGCCTCGATGCGGGCCAGCAGCTCGGTGTAGGCATACGGCTTGGTCAGGTAATCGTCGCCGCCGGCTTTCAGCCCCTTGACGCGATCATCGACCTCGCCCAAGGCCGAGAGGAAGAGTACGGGCGTGCGGTCTCCGCCAGCGCGCAGCTGCTTGACGAGACTGAGGCCATCGAGCCGCGGCAGCATGCGATCGACGATCAGCACGTCGAAGCCGCCTTCGCGCGCCATCGCGAGACCGCTTTCGCCGTCGAAAGCCGCCTCGGGGTTGTGGCCGCTTTCCTTCAGCGACTTGTGCAGGAAGCTCGCCGTCTCCCTGTCGTCTTCGATCACCAGGACGCGCATGGCCTCGAGCATCTGAGATTGCCGGTCGCCTCCGGCGTATAGCCGTACCGCGCCTCGAATTCAATTTCGCCGAGCTGACGCAGGCAGCCCGCGAACCGTCGCCGGACCGCGGGCTGCCGCAACTGCTCTGGCGTTTGCCTCGGCTCAGCCCTTCTTGAGCTGCAGCGCGACGAAGCGCTTCTGCTCGCCGGTGCGCACGTGCAGCAGCACTGCCTTGCGGCCGAGTTCGCGCGCCTTCTTCACCCCGGCAATGACGTCGGCGGCGGTCTTCACCGGCTCACCCTGCACCTCGAGGATGACGTCACCCTGCTTGATGCCCTTCTGGGCGGCGTCGGACGCGTCCTCGACATCGGCGATGGCGACGCCATCCTTGACGCCATCGGCACCGGCAGGCGCCAGCTTGAGACCGAGCTGCTGCAGCTCCATGGCCTCGGGAGCCGACCCCGGCTTGCCTTCCTCGAGCCGCGCCAGCTCGTCCTGCGAGCTCGGGAACGTGCCGAGTTTGACCTTCACGGTCTGCTCGGCGCCGTTGCGCCAGACCTTCACGTCGACCACCGTGTCGGGCGCGTAGCCGGCGATCTTGCGGGCGAGATCGCGGCTATCCTCGATCTTGTCGCCGTTGACGTTGAGGATCGCATCGCGCGCCTTGAGGCCCGATGCCTCGGCAGGCCCGCTCGGCGTGATCTCGCTGACCAGCGCACCCGACGGCGTCGCCAGACCGAGGCTCGCGGCAGTGTCATCGTCGACGTTCTGAATCTTCACGCCGAGCCAGCCACGGCTCACCTTGCCCTGGTTCTTCAGCTGCTCGATGACCGCCACAGCCGTCTTGGCGGGCACCGCGAAGGCGATGCCGACGTTGCCGCCGGAGGGGCTGAAGATCGCCGTGTTGACGCCGATGACCTCGCCGTCGAGGTTGAACGTCGGGCCACCCGAGTTGCCGCGGTTCACGGCCGCGTCGACCTGCAGGAAGTCATACGGACCCGAACCGATGTCACGCGTCAGCGCCGAGACGATGCCGGCGGTCACGGTGCCGCCGAGGCCGAACGGATTGCCGACCGCGATCACCCAGTCGCCGACGCGCGCCGGTGTACCGGTGAACTTGACGAACGGAAACGATTTGGCCGTGCCCTTGAGCTTCAGCAGCGCGAGATCGGTGCGGGCATCGGTGCCGACCAGCTCGGCGTCGAGCTTTTCCTGATTGTCGAAGCTGACCTCGATCTTCGAGGCGCCCTCGACGACGTGGTTGTTCGTCACGACGTAACCGTCGGCCGAAATGATGAATCCGGAGCCCTGCGCCAGCTGCGGACGCTGCGGCTTCATCGGGCCCTGGAATTCCCTCGGCAGGTTCTTGAAGAAGTCCTTCAGCGGGTGGTCATCCGGCAGATCCGGAATGCCGCCGAAGCGCTTGTTGCCCTCTTTGCCACCCTCTTTACCGGCCGTCTTGGCGTCCTTGTCGCCGCCATTGGTGACGGACACCGAGACCACGGCGCCCTTCACCTTGTCGACGATGTCCGCAAACGAAAGCGGTGCGCG
>CALFEM010000513.1 GCA_937950105.1 uncultured Alphaproteobacteria bacterium
GGCAGGAGATGCCGCGCGTCGTGCGCCTCGGCATCATCTTCGCGGGCCTGCTCGGCTCGTACGGAGCTGCGGCGGCGCTGTTCGCCCGGCGCATGGATGCGTTCGCGCACGCCGCCATCCTGCTCGGCGTCGCCGTGTTCGGTGCCGGCATCATGCTGATTTCGCAGATGTACCACATCGACGGGCATCCACCGGACGCGGTGCTGGTGTGGGCGCTGGGCGGCTTCGGTGCGGGTGTCCTGCTCGGGTCCAATCCGGCGCTCGCCGCCTCCGCCGTGCTGTTCGGCCTGTGGAGCGGGATGGAAACCGCAATGGCCAACATTGTGCACTGGCCGCTGCTCGTGGCCATTGCCGCGCTGGCGGCCGCCTTCCTCGCGCACCGCTGGCGTCCCGGTATTCACCTCGTCGCCATCCTGCTGACCGGCTTCGTCGTGCGGCTCGGCTGGGTCGTGGATCAGGGCCACGCGCACTGGATGGTGACGCTGTTCGGCCTGGTGGTCGCGGCTCTCGCGATCGCGGCGCTGGAATTCAAGCCGCGCCTGCCGGGCTTCGACGTCGAGGCGGCGGACATCGCGCCGACGGCCCTCGGCTACGGCATGGTGATCTCCTACGCCGGGCTCTTCACGCAGCAGTTCATCGAGCGCATCACCACGCCGAGCCTCGTGCTGCTGGCGATCGTGACGCTCGGCCTGCTGCTCGGGGCCATCGTCTACGGGCTGCGCCATGGCATCCGCCCGGCCGTCTGGCTCGGCTACGTCGGTTTCTCGGTCGAGATCCTCGGCATCTATTTCAAGACGGTCGGCACGCTGCTCGGCTCGTCGGTCTTCTACCTCGCCACCGGTCTCATCATCATCGCGCTGGCGGCCATGGCGCGGCGCCTGCACCGGGCCGAGGACCAGTCGGGAGTGGTGTCATGAACAGTGCTGTGAACACGATCGAAGATATGCAAGGAGCGGTGAGCCGGCTGATTGCCGCGCTGCGCAACTGGCGGGTGGCACTGATCGCGCTGGTGGCGCTGGCTCAGGCTGGGGTGCTGGTCTGGATGGTCGCCGGCCGCGAGCGCCTGCTGTCGACGGGGCGCGAGATCACGCTCGACGTCAAGCCGGTCGATCCGCGCAGCCTGTTCCGCGGCGACTACGTGATCCTCGGCTACGACATCTCGCAGGTGCCGCTCGTCATGTTCGACAGGGAGCCGCACAAGGGCGACGCCGTGTACGTGACGCTGGCGCGCGAAGGCGAGGGCTGGAAGGCGAAGGCCGCCACAGCCAAGCGCCCGGCAGGCGTGACGCCCGAGGATGTGGTGCTCGCGGCCCGCGTCCGCTTCGTGTCGCGCGGCGGCTCCCCGACCGAGCTCGTCACGTTGTCCTACGGCATCGAGAGCTTCTTCGTGCCGGAGGGCACCGGGCGCGCTATCGAGACCGAGATCCGACCCGGCAAGGTCAAGGCCCACGTCGTCATCGGCGACGATGGCACCGCGGCGCTCAAGGGCCTCACGGTCGACGGTCAGCGCATCGAAGCCGAGCCGCTCCTGTAGGTGCAAGCCGAAAGCACGCTACGCGTTCGAAGGCCGACGTGTGGCCTTCGAACTCTCTCCGCAGCACGTGCGGGCACAACTTCCAGCGGCTCCGGCGACAGCTGTGACCGCTTTGCACGCATCGCAGCAAATCAAGAAGCGACTGACGCCGACCGATCGCGGGAGCCGTGTGAATCGTGCACCTTCCGGGCATAACGGCTTCATCGATTCGTGGAAGGTGCAACCTATGAAGTGGACGCTCTTGGTATCCGCTGGCGTCGCGGTGCTCGCGGTTTCGACGGTTTCGGCCAGCGCCAACGACACCGGCCTCGCCGGCATTCACGACCTGCGCCGCGAAGGCAAGAAGCTCTGCATGAGCGATCACTTCCACAACGGCAACAGCGCCGCGCAGCCGTCCAAGGCCGCTGCTCTGCAGGCTGCCATCTCGTCCTGGGCGGGTTTCACGTCGCTCGAGTACGGCTCGGCCTGGGCAAGCTTCAAGAAGGCCGCCAGCAAGCAGGTCACCTGCACGCAGGGCGCGAGCGGCTGGGGCTGCGATATCAACGCTCGCCCCTGTAAGTAATGACGGGTGCGCGGGCTCCCTCCCGCGCGCTGCGCGGTCGCGTCGTCAGCGTCGGCGTTTCAGACTTCTCTCTCCGCCGGGCTGTCGTCGCCCGGCCGGCCGGTGTCCTTCGCCCTGG
>CALFEM010000514.1 GCA_937950105.1 uncultured Alphaproteobacteria bacterium
CTTGTATTTCTTGCCGAAGCTCTCGAACACCTTGTTCCAGACATCCTCGGTGTCGGCGAGCACGCGCTTGACGAACGTCCCCATTTCGTCGGCCGAGCCCGGCTGGCCGGGCTGAGCCGGCCCCGGACGCTGCCCACCGCCCGGCAACCCCGGAATATCGAACGGATTGGTGCGGTTTGCGGTCGGCCGCGGGCCCTGATCGACGCGCGGCAACTGCGGCACGTCGGGGAAGCCGCCGCCACCGCCGCCGCGCAGGATGTCGAGCGGGTTGATGCCGAAGAACAGCATGATGGCGCCGAGGATCAGCAGCGTGGTGAAGCTGAAACCGCCGCCGCCGCCGATCGGGATCTGGATGCCGCCTCCACCGGGCAGGCGGAAACCGCCGCCACGCTGGCCGCGGCGATCCTCGACGTTGCTGCTCTCGCGATCCTGATCGTCGTAACGCATGCGCGTTCCTCACCTTCGCCTGCCGGGCCCGCTTTGCGTTGCGCGCTGGATCGACCAGCCGTTTCCGCGCCCGCGCACCCGTTCTTTCGGAGGACATAAGTACATGCGGCAGGTGGCGAAACAAGAGCCGCGGAGCAAGAGATTTTCAGCCGTCGCGCCGTTTGCCCGATCCGGCCCGGCCGGTCGCCTCGATCGCCAGCAACGCCGCCCGCGAAGCGATCGAGACCGCGCCCTTGCCGGAGCTCGCCGGCCCCTCCTGCGCCTTCGCCTCCGCTCCCCCGGCAGGCTTGGCCGCCACCGCGTCCGCCGTCTTCAGCAGCGAGCGTACCGCGCGCGAAGCAGCCACCGCCTTCTGGTTGGCATAGGCCTCGTGGTTCTTCTCGATCTCCTTGAGATCATAGCGGTAGTTGACCATGACGCCGTGCGCCTGCGCGAGCCCCTTGTCGGAAACATCGGCGAGGAAATTGATGCGCTCGAGGCGCGCGCCGTTGCCGAGGTGGAAGCGTGCCACGGCGTCGAGCGGCTTGCCGTCACGGCGCTTGGCGGCGAGGAAGTAGTGCGCGGCGAGCGCCAGCAGCGGATCGCGCACCGCCTGTGTCGCGCGTTCTTTCGTGTGCCAGCGCGGCCGTTTGACGAGGCCGGCGGCGTTGCGCTCCTCCTCGCTGAGCGACGCGACCACGGCGCGCCCGTCCGCACCCGCCAGCCACTGCGCGAAGCCCGGCACCGGCGACAGCGTCACGAATGTCTTCAGCGTCGGCAACTCGCGCACGAGGTCCTCGACCACCTGCTTGATGAGGAAGTGGCCGAACGAGATGCCCTTGAGACCGTCCTGACAGTTGGAGATCGAGTAGAACACCGCCGTCGTCGGCGCCTCGATCGCCTCGTCCTTCGGCGGCGCGGTGAGCAACGGTTGAACCGCGTCGGAAATCTCGTGCGTCAGCGCCACCTCGACGAAGATCAGCGGCTCGTAGATCAGCGAGGGATGGAAGAAGGCGAAACAGCGCCGGCCCTTCGGATCGAGGCGGCGGCGCAGGTCGTCCCAGCTCTCGATGGCGTGCACGGCCTCGTAGGCGATGATCTTTTCGAGGATCGCTGCCGGGGTCTGCCAGTCGATCCGCCTGAGCACCAGAAACCCGCGATTGAACCACGAATGGAACAGATGCTTCAGATCGCCGTCGACGAGGGCCAGCACGGGGTCGCCTTCGCCGATCTCCAGCAGGTCACGACGCATGGCGACGATGCCCTGCGTGGCGCCGGGGGCGAGGTTCAGCCGGCGAAAGAACTCCTGGCGCGGGCTCTCCACCGCATGCTGCAGGCGTGACAGCGTCTCCGGTCCCGGGGTCTCGGCATAGGCGGCGGCGGCTTCGGCGGCGGCCTCCGCATCGGGCTGCATCTCACGGCCGAGGAACTCGAAGAACGCCCGCTTTCCGGCGGTGTCGAGTTGCTGGTAGCAGGCGAGGATCTGGCGCGCGATGGCGACGCCCGAAGCTTCGCCGCGGCCCGAAGCGAGGGCCTTGGCCAGCGCCACGATATCCTCACCGTTGGCGGCAAACAGCGCTTTCGGCAGCAGCGCGCGGCCCTGCTCGGCGACGGTCGCCATCAGCTCCTGCAGGAACGAGACATTGACGGGGTAGAGCGATGGGCTCATCGGGCTCGGCGACCTCTCCGCTGTGGGGCGGCGCGTGCACGTGACCACGCGAACAGCAGCGCCCGGATGCGATTTTCCTTCAAGGTATCCGCGACTTGAGACGCACACAACGGCTTCGCGCCGCGCCTGTTCCGCAGGCTCCCTCGGCCAGCGACCGCCACGGCTCCCACATGGTTAACGCCTTGTTAAGGAAATCGGCCGACGATTCGACGACAGGTCAGCGCAAATCGCGAGCCCCGCACCATGTTCGACGCCGCCCCCGCCCGTATGACGTCCGGCCTCAACGACGTCCGCAACGATACCGGCCGCGTTGCCTTCTGCGGCCCCTACGTGCTGTCCGCCGTGACCGGCTACTCGATCAGCAAGGTCGAGGACGTGATCCGCTCCATCCGAGAGGTACCGGACGGCCGCCGCCCTGTGGTCAAAGGCACCTATACGGACGAGGTTGCCGAGGCGCTGGCGGCTTTCGACTACACCATGACGCCGGTCGAGACCTTCATGCACCTCGAGCGCAAGGCGCGCCCGACGCTGTGGACGTGGATGCAGAAGCCGCGCAACGCCTGGACGCACTACATTCTCGCCATCCACAAGGGCAAGGAAGGTCACTGGATCCTCGTGAAGGGCGTCAAGATGTGCGACACCTTCACGGAAGGCCGCTGGACTTTTGTCTGCGATGGTCCGCATCGCGGTTGCCGCATCATGGAGGTGCACGAAGTGCGCCGCGCCGTGTGAGCGCGCGGAGCACTTCTATATGTCTTGAAGACCATATTCTCAGGCCACGCAGGATCAGCCGGAACTCTGGTCAATGTTTGCCGTTCATCCCGGTATCACCCTGATACCAGAGGCGGGCCATGACACTCTCCACCATCCTGATGCTGATCCTGATCGTGGCGCTGGTCGGAGCGCTGCCGAACTGGGGCTACAGCCGCGGCTGGGGCTACGGTCCCTCGGGGCTGGTCGGAGTGGCCCTGCTCATTCTGGTCATCATGGCTCTGATGGGCGGCGTCTGACCGCGAGGCCGAAGGTTTCGCCGCTCAGCGGGCCAACCGCCGCGCTTCCCGACGATCGAACGCGGCCTGCTCGGCGGCGGAGCACCACGGATTGCCGTAATAGCCATAGCGGCCGTTCACGCGCGTACAGTCCCTGATTGCCCGATGCCCGGCATCATGGCGATCGTAGCCCGGCGCCGACGTGCGGTGGCCTGCGAGTGCCGGAATCGCACACATGGCGAGGACACCCAAAGCGGCGAGTACCATTGCGCCAAAGGCTTTCAGCGAGATCGTTCTCATCATGCGATTCTGATCCTTCACCGACCTTCACGTCAACCCCGCGTGCAACAAAACGCCGGCGAGAGCGTCCCTCGCCGGCGTTTGCGTACTGCGACACGGGTGCGCCGCGATCAATCCTTCGCGCGTTCCACGTACTCGCCGGTCTCCGTCATGATGACGACGCGGGTGCCAGCGCCGATGTGCGGCGGCACCATGATGCGGGCGCCGTTCGACAGCACCGCCGGCTTGTACGACGACGACGCCGTCTGACCTTTCACGACCGGATCGGCCTCGACGATCTCGAACGTCACGCGCTGCGGCAGCTCGATGGCGATCGGCCGACCCTCGTGCAGCGACAGCGTGCAGGTCATGCTCTCCTGCAGCCACTGCGCCTGATCGCCGATGACGTCCTTGGACACGACGATCTGGTCGTAGGTTTCGGGATGCATGAACGTGTAGCCCATGTCGTCCTCGTAGAGATAATTGTAGTCGACCTCCTCGACGTGGGCGCGCTCGACCTGATCGGTGGTGCGGTAGCGCTCGACCACCTTGACGCCGTCGGCAATGCGGCGCAGCTCGAGATGCGTGACGGGCGTGCCCTTGCCGGGATGGATGTTCTCGGCGTGCATGACGACGGCGAGGCGGCCGGCGAGATCGAGGACGTTGCCCTTGCGGACCGAGCTGGCGATGATCTTGACCACGGTGGTCTTCTCCACGAAACGGAAGTTCTGAATGCGGGTCCGCGGGCTGGCCTTGCGTCGTGACGGGCAGGTTGCACGGTAAGCGGCGATCGGACAGAGTCGGCCGCGTTCATACTCTGTCCCGCAGGAAACGCCAAGTGCGGCCAACTCCGCCCCTCCTCGCCGACCGCCCCCGAGACGAACCGCAGCAGCCGACTCCGCCCATGGCTGGCACGGCGGGCACGCCATGAGCCTACCCTTGCCCTGGTGGGACGTGACCCGCCACGCCGATCGCCGCGGGCTGCTTCTCACGCGCAACCGCATCAAGGCGGCCATTCGTGCACACCTCGAGGGCCAGGGCTTCGTCGAGGTCGATACCGGCATCCTGCAGGTCTCACCGGGCAACGAGACGCACCTGCACGCCTTCGCCACCGAGCAGATCGGCAGCGATCTCTCGCGCCGCCGCCTCTACCTCCACACCTCGCCCGAGTTCGCCTGCAAGAAGCTGCTCGCCGCCGGCGAACGCCGCATCTTTTCGTTCGCGCACACGTTCCGCAATCGCGAGCGCGGACGCCTGCACCACCCCGAGTTCACCATGCTCGAATGGTATCGCGCGGGCGCGCCCTACGCTGCCGTGATGCGGGACTGCGCCGACTTCGTGCGCATCGCGGCAGATTGCGCCGGAGTTCGGACGCTGCACTACGCCGGCCGCGAATGCCCGACCGACGCCACGCCGGAGACCCTCTCTGTCGAGCAAGCCATGTCGACGCGGCTTGGCATCGATCTGCTGGCAACCTTGCGCGGCGGCGTCGAGGATCGCGACGCGCTCGCGCAGGCCGCCGAAGCGGCGGGGGTGCCGGTCGCCGCCGACGACACGTGGTCCGACATCTTCAGCCGATTGATCGTCGAAATAGAGCCGACGCTCGGGCTCGACGCGCTGACCCTGCTCACCGAGTATCCCGCGTGCGAAGCGGCTCTTGCCCGTGTCGCCGCGCACGATGCCCGCGTCTCGGAGCGCTTCGAACTCTACGCTTGCGGGGTAGAACTCGCCAACGGCTTCGGCGAGCTGACCGACGCGGCTGTGCAGCGCCAGCGCTTCGCCGAGCAGATGGACGAGAAACAGCGCCGCTATGGCGAGCGATACCCGATCGACGAGGATTTCCTCGCCGCGCTCGCACACATGCCGCCGGCCTCGGGCTGCGCGCTGGGGTTCGACCGTCTGGTGATGCTGGCCACCGGCGCGCCGCGCATCGACGACGTGATATGGACGCCAATGGCGGAGTGAGTAGAGATCGGAAGAGCGTCGTGTAGGGAAAGAGTGTAGATCTCGGTGGTCG
>CALFEM010000515.1 GCA_937950105.1 uncultured Alphaproteobacteria bacterium
CGAGATGCCTAAGTGACTGGAGTTCAGACGTGTGCTCTTCCGATCTCTGCCTCGAGCGTATCCGTCACTACAACCCACGCATCAAACTCATCGTCGCCTTGCGCCATCCGGCCGAGCGCGCCTGGTCCCATTGGCGTATGGAGCTGGCGCGCAATGCCGAGACGCTGAGCTTCAGCGAAGCGATTCGCGGTGGGCGCGCGCGCGTGTCCGGAGCCGATGGCGGCGTCCATCGGGTCTACTCCTACGTCGAGCGCGGTTTCTACGGCGCACAACTCGACAGCGTTTTCGCACTGTTCCCGCGAGATCGGGTTCTGTTGCTGCGCCAGGAGCAACTGCTGGGGAAGCCGGAAAGCACTCTCGATCAGGTTTGCGATTTCCTCGGCGTCGACCGCTTCAGCCGCTACCCGGAGTCGAGGCTGGTGTTCTCGCACCAGAAGGCGGGTGCGCCGCCGATGTCGGCTGAGGATTTCGATTACCTTTCGCGCATCTATGCCGACGATCTCCGCGATCTCCGCGATCGCTACGGCATCACGTTCGAGACGCCCGCATGCGCACTGCCTGCGCATGTTTGTGGTGAAGCTAACGCAGCGGGTGCTTTCGCCGCGTCACAACTCAGCTGCTGATGTTTCCGGAAATGCGCACGCGGCCGTTGTCGGTCGCCTCGCGCACGAGGTCGGGGCCGAACGGCTTGCCGTGATCGTGCGCGCGGATGGCGCCGTCCTTGGCGCCCGAGATCATGTTGGCGGAAACGAGGCAGGAGCCGGCGTTCGCGTCTGCGCTGACCAGAATGCCGAGCGGCGAGCCGCGCACCAGATTTCCCGTCACCACGCAATCGCGCATGAAGCGGCCCCAGCCGACGACGATGCCGGCGGTCGCCGCGTTCTCGATGGTGTTGCCGGTGACGCTGGCGTCGGCCTCGACCGAGATGCCCTCGCCGCGCTTGTCCTGCGGCTCGTACTCGCGCCGTGCGAGGTTACGGATCAGGTTGCCTTGCACGACGGCGAGACGGCCGCCCTCGTTGAAGTTCGTGACGGCGATGCCGCTCGCGGCGCCATCGACGACGTTCGATGCGATCAATGCGCCCTCGAAGCCGAACTCGGCGTAGAGCGCCACCTCGCCGATGCGCGCGCATGAATTGGCGACCATCTGTACGTTCGACGCTGCATTGGCGCGCACCGCCGAATAGGCGCAGTCCGAGATGCGATTACCCTCGACCAGCACGCCACCGGCGCGAAATACGTTGACGCCATTGCCGTTCTGACCGCTGCCTCCTGCTCTCGCCGCAATGCGCGCGATGCGATTGCGCGCGACGATGCTGCCGTCCTCGCCGATCGCGGTGCGCCAGACGAGGATGCCGTTGTTGGCGCAGTAGGCGATGTCGTTCTCAGCGATGGCGAGGCCGATCGCGTCGATGCTGTGAATTGCCGTATCGACGTTGCTGACGCGGCAGGCGGTGATGATGGTGCCCGAGCAGCCGTCGAGCAGCACGCCGCGTCCTCCCGCCTGGGCGATCGTGAGGTCTTCAACCCGCACGCGGTCGCAAGACTTGAAGGCTAGCAATGCATCGTCGGCGGTGCCGAGCATCGATCCATCGATGGCGAAGCCCGACAGCAGGAGATCGTTCGCGCCGGTTGCAGTGAGAACGGCGCCGGCCTTGCTAGCGACGAGCACCGCGCCACGCTGGCCGGTGAGCACGCTGCCCGTGCGCAGTGTCACGCCGGAGACGAGGTGGCGGCCCGACGGCAGCACGAGGGCAACCTTGCGCTCTGCGGCCCGGTCGATCGCGGCTTGCAGCAGCGCTGAGACGTCGTTGCCCGTGTCGGGCACGAGGTCCGGGACTGGGGCGGGTAGCGCGGTTGTGGGCGGGGCGGCGTCGGCGCGCGCAGCCGCGAGCACGGCGACGGTGCCGAGCGCGGTGGTGACGAACGTGCGGCGGTTATGGTCCATGTGCCCCGCATGATGTGCTGCCGTCGCCCTGCCCGTGGGCTGGCGCCGTTCCGTTCCAGCCTGTCAGAAATTCGTGAAGGGCAGGTTTGGCGCTCGGACCTGCAAACGGGGCGGTTCGGTTCGGGAAGGTCTCCTTCCTCGATGGGAGCGGCGACAGGTTGCTCGCGCAGGCGAAGTTCACCTTCCGTCGAGCGTCGTGGCGAGCGCAATCATGGCGCCGTCGAGCGCCTGATCCCAGTCGAGCGGGCAATCGGCGAGCGGTGAAAGGCCGTCCGCTCCGGCGCCCACCAGACACGACGGGATGTGGATGAAGCCGATGCGGGATGAGCCGCGCGACTGATGCAAGGAGCGATACAGGATGGCGTTGCAGAGATAGCTTCCGGCATCGTCCGAGATGCAACCCGGGATGCCAGCGGCCTGCAGGTGTGCCACGATCGTGTCGAGCGGCAGGGTGCTCGTGCAGCTCTCCGAGCCGTCATCTACATTGTATGAGGCCGCTGGCCGCTGCCCGCAGGCATCCTCGGCATCGAGGCACTGGTTGCGGCCAGTGCGCTCGATCTCGAGACCTCGGGCGCGCGCGGTGACGCCGAAGTGCAGGGCAATATCGGGTTCGTGCCTCCGCCACAGCGCCGCGAGCCGTTCGGGGCCGCGCACCCATTCCGTCGGCAGCGTCGCGCAGGCGACGTGTGCGCGCGGCCAGCGCCGCCGCGCCCGCTTGGCCAGAAGCGCGGCGAGGCGCGCCGACGCATTGACCGCGACGCCGGGGAACGGACCGAAGCCGGTCAGCAGGATGTGCGGTGCGTGCTTCACGCGTGAATGGCTCCGCAAAGGCGCGGCGGGCGGGCTTCACGCCGGCTCGCGACCGCCGAGGCCCATCATGGCGAGGATGCGCTCGACGGCGAGCGTCGGAAGCAGGCGGCCGTCGCGCACGTCGGCTTCGATGCCGGGCAAGGCGGCGGCGACGGCGGGGTTCTCGCGCAGCGCGCTCATCAGGCGCTCCTCGATCAGATCCTGCATCCACGACAGTGCCTGCGCGCGGCGCCGCTCGGCGAATTCGCCGGAGCGCGTCGTCACCTCGCGATGCTCGACGATCTTCGCCCACAGCGCGTCGAGGCCGATGTTGGTTTGCCCGGAGATCGTGACGACCGGCGGCTTCCACGTTGCCGAGGCCGGCGTCAGGATCGACAGCGCGCCGCGATATTCGCTCGCCGCCGCCTGGGCGCGCACGATGTTGTCGCCGTCGGCCTTGTTGATGGCGATCATGTCGGCGATTTCGATGATGCCCTTCTTGATGCCTTGCAGGTCGTCACCGCCGCCCGCCAGCAGCAGCACGAGAAAGAAAT
>CALFEM010000516.1 GCA_937950105.1 uncultured Alphaproteobacteria bacterium
TCTTCTCCACCGGCCACTTGCCGAGCAGGTCGACCACGGCCAGCCGGGCCTCGTCAGCATCGCCTATCGCGCCCGCGCACGGCTGCAGCCGGTGACTGAGCGCGCGCCTGAAATCGACCAGACCGAATACGGCGACCTGCCGCCCGAGGTGCTGACGTATCTGAACCCGAGCCGCTACGTCGAATCCGACAAGCTCGCCAACTACGCCTTCGCCGAGTTCGGCGACCTGCCGCCGAACTTCGATCGCGTCAACGCCATCTGCGACTGGATCTACGAGCATCTCGCCTATCGCAGCGGCACGACCAACTCGCTGACGACGGCGGGCGACGTGCTGATGCAGCGCCAGGGCGTCTGCCGCGATTTCGCGCACCTCGGCACGGCAATCTGCCGAGCGCTCGGCATTCCCGCGCGCTACGTCTCCGGCTATGCGGCAAGGCTCGAGCCGCCGGACTTCCACGGCTTCTTCGAGGCGTATCTCGAGGGCCGCTGGTTCCTGTTCGATGCGACGCGGTTGGCGCCCCCCGCCGGACTCGTGCGTATCAGCGCGGGACAGGACGCGGCCGACACGCCGTTCGCGACCATCTGGGGCGCCGCCGAGCTGAAGTCGAAAGAGGTGTGGGCGACCGAAGCCTCGGATGGCCGCAACCTGCTCGACACGCCAGCCGACGAGGTGGCCATCAGCACCGCGTGACGTGGCCTGATGGCCGCCGCGTGCGACGATGCGGTTTCAGCTCGCGGCGGCGCGGCGGTCGGCGATGCGTTGTTCGGCGCCCCGGACGATTGCTTCGCGCAGCCGCTCGAGGTCCGTCAGTCCGCGATCGACGGCGAGGTGCTGCGCGTCGGCGAGCGAGATCAGGTTTTTCACGCTGTCGATCGTCGCCAGCCGCTTCAGCAGCGCCGCCTTGCCCTGCCGCGTCAGCACGACGACAGCCGAGAACGCGAACGGATCGAAAGCGGGCGCGGCGATGCCCTCGGGCGCCGCCGGGGCGGGCATCGTACCAGGCTGCGCTTCGGTCTCCGGTGCCGGCGCGAAGGCTGCATCCGACGGCGGCACCGCACTCATCTCGTCGGCGAGGGCTGCATCCCACAGCCACACCTGGCTCGTGCGCCGCGCGAGATCGGCCGCGAGGTCGTCGATCCGCTCCTTGGCAACGGCGCCACCGGAACGCAGCACGCCGCGATAGAAGGCCGTCTTCTGCTCGCGGCTTCGGAGTGCCGATCCTGCCATGAGTTTGCTTCTCCCAGAGGACGTGTGCCGGAGCACGGGCGCCCGCTACGCGCGTTCTGCCGCGATTCGCCGCGAGCCACCGTGGCGAGTACAATGACGCTGGCAGCGACCGGCTGCGACACACCGCGATGCGCGCACGCAACTTGCCCACCGATTTCGTGCGTTCGTCGCGCTCCGGCAAGGCCTAGTGCGCCGTGAGCGCTTCGAGTGGACGGTCACGAGTATGCCGTCAGGTCTCGGCTTTGGCCAACATAGGCGCGATCTCGTCGTAGAGCCTGCGAATGTCGGCGGTGGCGTTGCCGTACTTCTGGTCGATCGGGCGGCGCTCGGCGACCCAGTCGAAGGCGTTGGCGATACCGTCGCGCTGGGCGAGCTGCGTTTCGAGCATCGGGTGGGCGAGCGCGATTTCCTCGATCAGCGTGCGCTCGCGTCCGTTCGCCTCGCGCACGTAGTTGGCGAGGCAGACGTAGCGGCGTTCCTCGATCGGGATGTCCTCGAGATCGCCGAGGTTGCGCTTGCCCTCGATGATGAGCGCGATGCGGTCGACGGCGAGCTGCGACACGTAATCCGGGCGGAACGGCACCAATACCTTGTCGGCGATCTTCAGTGCCGCCAGCGCCGCGAACGAGAGCCCCGGCGCGCAGTCGAGAATGACGACGTCGAAGGAACCCTCGAAGCGGCGCAGCAGCTGCTCGATGCGGCCGCGCACGCGATTGGCGACGATGTCGGGATCGTTCGACTGCTGCGCCTGCTTCATGAACAGCTCGCCCTGCACGTCCTCCAGCAGCAGCGAGCCCGGCAGCAGCGACAGCTTCGGCGCCCTGCCGTCGCCATTGGCGACGTCGCCGACACCGTGCACGAGATATTCCTTCGGCTGCAGGCTCTGCCCGTCGAACAGGTCGAAGAAATAGTCGGCGATGGTGCGGTTGGCCTTGCGCGCGTCGCTCCAACCCTGGCCTCCAATCAGGATCAGCGAGGCGTTGCACTGCGAGTCGAGGTCCATCATCAGGACCCGCTTGCCGCCCCAGACCGCGAGTGCATGGGCGAGCATCACCGACACCGTCGATTTGCCGACGCCACCCTTGCGGTTCGCCACCGCCAGGAAGAATGCCATGACTTGTTTCACTCCCCGTTCTAACCCGGTCCCTTTACGGACTGTTGGGCCACACTTTTAGCCGATCCCGCCAGCGCGTCTGCCGCACTTTCGGGCAACCCCCGCGCACGGTTCCCCGCGTGTGGCGAAATTGCCTTCGTTCTGCGCTGCCGATTCACATATGGCGCGGACCCGACAGCGCCCCGATCGTCGCGCGTCCTTCCACGCGAGACGTGAATCGATGGCGCGGACCCGACAGCGCCCCGATCGTCGCGCGTCCTTCCACGCGCGACGTGAATCG
>CALFEM010000517.1 GCA_937950105.1 uncultured Alphaproteobacteria bacterium
CTTTCCCTCCACGACGCTCTTCCGATCTAGCTTCTCCGAGATGATTATGATGGGAGCCGCCGCGAGCGGATAGACGCCGAGCACAACGAGCGACATGGCCCAGTCGAGATAAACCATCGTCCCGACCAGCACCGCGATCGACAGCGCATCGCGCACGGCGCTGTTGATCGCCGCCTGCATCGCCGTTTCGATAAAGCCGATGTTGTTGGTCAGCCGCGACATCAGGATGCCGGGGGATTCGCGCGTCAGCCGGGCGAAGTCGGCGTGCATCAGGTGCGAGAAGGCGTGCTTCTGGATGTCGGTCGACATCCGCATGACGATGCGGCTGGTGTTGACCTGATGCAGGTAGAGGAACAGGCTGCGCAGAGAGGTTACGACGACGATCGCGCCGAGCACGAGAGGCAGCATGGCGGTATTGCCGCCGAGCAGCGTGTCGAACGAACTCTTGATGATGATCGGGTAGCCGCCGGTGACCGCGGCGAGGCAGGCGGTGAGCACGAGCGCGACGGCGAGCTGGCGCCAGCGTGGCCACACCCACTGGTCGAGGAACCGCGAGAGCAGCTTGCGCGAGTTGGCGTCGAAGCCGATGCGGCGCGGCCGGCCGACCGGCGTCGGGGCCGGCTGGTCTTTCGGTGCGTCGATCGGCTTGGCGTCCATCGGTGGCGTTCTCTGGCGTGGTTCCCCGTCCGCTCGCCCTGCGAGCGGACGGGCGGTCGTGTCGATCAGCCGGCGTCCTCGGGATCGAGCAGGCGGTGCATATGGACGATGAAATATCGCATCAGGGCGTTGTCCACCGTGCGCTGGGCGGCGCCCTTCCAAGCCTTATGGGCTTCGGCGTAGTTCGGGTAGATGCCGATGATGTCGAGCTTGGTCAAATCGCGAAACGTGGTGCCGTGAAGCTCGGTCAGTTCGCCCCCGAACACGAGGTGGAGAAGCTGCTTTGGCGGTTGCTCGGCGGATGTGCTCATGCGCTGTGTCCTCGGAGAGTTGTCGGCGTCGGTCGAGGTGCCGGGAGCTGCGACGGCTCCCGGTCGTTGGAGGCGCGCGCCCGGCTTGCGGTTCTCGCCGGTGGTCGTGGCGCGGCTCCGAGCCGCTGTTTACGCGATGGTGTCGCGAATTTGAAAGCGCATTCGCGCCAGCCTTTCGTCAGGGCGGGGGGCGCGTGACCTTGCCGCTTCTCCGGGCGCGGCCTTTGCGCATTTCCCGGGCATATGGCGCCCTTACGACAGCCCCGAAGCCCACGAGATGGCCATGTCGAGCACCAGTCCGCCGGTCAGCACGAGGCCGGCATCGCGATTCGAGCGGAAGCGCCTGAGGCAATTCTCGGCGTTGTCGATGTCGAGGGTCGCCACCTGCCAGGCGAGTTGCAGGCCGACCAGCGCCAGCGCCACGAACGTGATGAGGTGAGCACCGGCAAGGAATGCCGCCAGCGACCAGCTCAGCATGGCGACGAGGTAGAAGGCGGCCACCCAGGCGTGCGTACTTTCGCCGAACCGGAGCGCGGTAGACTTGAGGCCGAGCATCAGGTCGTCCTCCTTGTCCTGGTGCGCATAGATGGTGTCGTAGCCGATGGTCCAGGCGACGGAGCCCGCATAGAGCAGATAGGCTGGCAGATGCAGCTCCCGCATCACGCTCGCCCAGCCGACCAGCGCGCCCCAGTTGAAGGCGAGCCCGAGGACGAGCTGCGGCCAGTTGGTGAAGCGCTTCATGAATGGATAGAGCAGCACGATGCCGAGCGAGCCGATGGCGAGCCAGATCGTGAACTGGTTGAACTGCAGCAGCACCAGCAACCCGACGAGGCCGAGCGCGGCCACGAAGGCCAGCGCCGCGTTGGGCGTGACCTGCCCCGACGGGATCGGCCGGCTGCGGGTGCGGGCGACGCGGGCGTCGTAGTCGCGGTCGACGTAATCGTTGTAGGCGCAGCCTGCGCCGCGCATGACGAACGCGCCGATGGCGAACAGCAGCATGGACCAGGGGCTGGCATAGGGCCGGCCGTCGGCGACCGACGCCAGCGACAGCGACCACCAGCACGGGAACAGCAGCAGCCAGGTGCCGATCGGACGGTCAGCGCGGGCAAGGCGCAGGTACGGCCGCCATGAGACCGGCGCCCACGTATCGACCCAGTTGCCGCGCGGCGCGTCTGCCACCGCGGCCGTGGGATCGGCCGGGCTGTCGTCCTCGGGTATGGCAGGCGTCGTCATCTCGCTCCGTGGTCGCATGGCCGGTCCGCGCTGTCGGAGCGGCCGATTTGCGGCGGACCGTAGCGGCTCGCCGCCCGCCCGGCAATGCTTGCGCCACCCTGCCGATTGGTCGCATACCGCTGGCGGGCGGGATCGCGACCGTCGTTTCCGGGAGGTTCCGTGGCGGTACACGATTTCAACTCTCAGCGCGTGTTCGTCGAGGCGGGTCTCGCGGCCGGTGGCCGGATCGACGCGACGCGCGAGCAGGCCAACTACCTGCTCAACGTGCTGCGGCTGCGCGGCGGCGACCGCATTCTCGTGTTCAATGGCCGCGACGGCGAATGGCTGTGTACGCTCGAGACGTCGGGCAAGCGCGATCTCGCGCTGGTCCCGGCCGAGCAGACCCGCGCGCAGACGCCGCCCGGCGCCATCCGCTACCTGTTCGCGCCGTTGAAGCGTGCCCGCCTCGACTACATGGTGCAGAAAGCGGTCGAGATGGGCGTCGGCCGCTTGTCGCCGGTGATGACGCGCCACACGGTCGCCGAGCGTGTCAACCTCGACCGCATGCGCGCCAACGCCATCGAGGCGGCCGAGCAGTGCGGTATCCTGAGCCTGCCGGAGATCGACGAGCCGCTGGCCTTGGAGAAGGCGCTGGCAGCGTGGGACCCGCAGGTTCCGTTGATCCTGTGCGACGAGGCGGCCGAGGTCGCCAATCCGGTCGCGGCGCTCGTGGAGCGGCTCGGGGCGCCGGACGCGGGCGTGGCTCCGCGCGAGGTCGGCCTGCTGGTCGGGCCGGAAGGTGGCTTCGCCCCGGCCGAACGCGAGCTGATCCTTGCGCAGCCCTTCGCGGTCGCGATCTCGCTCGGCCCGCGTGTCATGCGCGCCGACACCGCCGCGATCGCCGCGCTCGCCATTCTCAACGCGGCCATCGGGGATTGGCGGTAACAGCCCCGGTGCGTTCGGTGCGCGCGCGGCGTAGCGTTGTTGAGCCCGCCGGCGGCCCTGCCCTATAGTTCGGATACAACTCGAGGACGCGATCGGGCGTGACCTGACGCCGCCGGCGTCACGTCACGACCGTCAATCGCTTCCGCAAGGATCGCTGTGCGGCGGGTGGAGTGGGGTGATGCGGATGCGGTGGGCGGCGGTGATCGCCGGTCTGTTGGCAGCTTTGGCGCTGTATCCCCGCGACGCTGCGGCGGACGACAAGGTCATCGAGTTCGACGGAAGCGCCCCGCGCGCCTTCCACGCGCTCTCGGCAACCGGGGGCGCCCGCCGCTTCGAGGCCGACGGCGAAGCGCAGGGTGTCGTCGACGAGATCGTCCAGCACGTGCCGATGTGGCAGCCGGTGCGCGCCTTCGTCACCGATGATCCCGCCGACGTGCCGAACGCGGAAGCCCGCATGGCGCCGGACGGTTCGCGCGTGGTCGGCTTCAACAAATCCTTCATGCGCAACATCCGCGAGAAGGCCGGCAACTATCATGCGCTGGTCGGCATCGCCGCGCACGAGGTCGGCCATCATGCCGGCCGCCACACGTTCTTCGGCATGAACGACTGCAAGCTCAACAACGAGCTGGAGCTCGAGGCCGACTATTATGCCGGTTTCGCGCTCGGCAAGATGCAGGTGAAGTACGACGATGCCACCTCGACGCTGAAGGCGCTGCCGGACAAGGGTTCCTGCACGCATCCGCCGCGCGAGAGCCGCATTCTCATCCTCGGCCAGGGTTGGAAGAAGGCCAATGGCGTGCAGGAGGTGGCCACGAACACAGCCCCCGCGCCCGCAGACACCGCCACGCCGACGCGCTCGGTCATCAAGGCGGCGGTGAAGGCGGACGAAGGCGGTTCGGCGGCGGCGAAGTTCCGCTTCCGCTTCAATCGCGATGTCTACGCGCACGACCTGGCGCAGTTCGCGGGCGTCTCGCGCGAGCAATGCGCCGCCAAGTGCCTCGCCGACAGCCAGTGCAAGGGCTTCAGCTTCGACATCTGGAACAGTTGGTGTTTCCTCAAGGACGACATGCCGGCGAGCGTGCTCGATCCCGCGTCCGTCATCGCCGTGCGCGTCGGGCAGGCGTTTCCGAGTGTCGTCACCGATCCCGCTGAAATGCACAAGCTGCGCAAGAAGAAGTTCGACGACGAGGCGTCCGAGACCGCGAAAACCGACACGTATGACGCATGTTTGACGAACTGCGCGGGTTCGACCAGTTGCGTCGCCTTCACCTGGGGCAAGAAGGACAAGCTCTGCCGCTTCTTCAAGCAGACCGTCGGGCACTTCTACAGCGAGGATTTCGACAGCGGCTTCAAGCGCCAGTTGCCGCCCGAGTCGAAACCGTCGGCGGCTGCGGCCGGACCGCAGAAGCGCGACGTGCGCTACACGAGCAACAAGCTGTTCAAGGGCGACGGCTATGCGCGCCACGAGGATGCCTCGCGCGCCGACTGCACGGCGCTGTGTGCGCGTGACGATCGCTGCCGCGCCGTCGAATACGTCGAGAAGCGCAAGGCGTGCCGGCTCTATTCGCGCGTCGAGACCGCGCTCGACGCTCCCGGCACCGATGTCGGCGTCAAGCAGTGATGGCGGCCGCAACGCGAACGCAGACGCGCGTCAGCCGGCCGCGGCCAGCAGCGCGAGGCCGGCGAGCATGGCGACGTTCATCAGGCTCGACAGGTTGACATCGCCGAGTTCCTTGACGCGGATCTCGCGCACCACCTCGACCTCGCGCACGCTCGGCTCGGCCCCCGCCATCGCCTCGGCGCCGCGCAGCCACGCCCAGCCCCAGCGCCCCACCGCGCGGGCACCCCGCCACGCCCTCACCGGCGCATCGCGCCAGCCGTAGCGATACGCGAACACGGCGAGCACCAGCACGACGATCTGCAAGGCGGCGGAGACCCAACCGCCGATCAGCAGCCAGACCAGGGCCCAGAGGCTCGAGACGATCCACAGTATCGCGCTCAGCACGGTTTCCATCGGCCGCTCCCGTCAGGTGGTGATCTCACGCCTCATAGCGCAATTCCTGCGTGGTGCACGGGCGTCCGTCGGCCGCAGCCGTTCCATCCCTGTTCTTTGGTCGGGCCGAAACGCGAACGGGGCAGCCGTGACAGCTGGGGGGAAAGGGGTATATTGCGCCGCCTTCATTCCCTTTTTGCGAAAGCTGCTTCCCATGCCCACCAGGACCGCCGAGAAGCCGAGCCCGACAGCCGCAGCCGCGCCCGGCGCCGTCCCCCCGCTCAACCCGCGCGAAAGCTTCCAGGACCTGATCCTGACGCTGCAGCAATTCTGGGGCGCGCAAGGCTGCGTCGTGCTGCAGCCCTACGACATGGAGGTCGGCGCGGGTACCTTCCACCCGGCGACGACGCTGCGCGCGCTTGGCCCCAAGCCCTGGAACGCCTGCTACGTGCAGCCCTCGCGCCGCCCCAAGGACGGCCGCTACGGCGAGAACCCCAACCGCCTGCAGCACTACTATCAGTTCCAGGTGATCATGAAGCCGTCGCCGGACAACATCCTCGACCTCTACCTGCAGAGTCTCGACGCCATCGGCATCGACACCAGGGTCAACGACATCCGCTTCGTCGAGGACGACTGGGAGAGCCCGACGCTCGGCGCCTGGGGGCTCGGCTGGGAGGTCTGGTGCAACGGCATGGAGGTGACGCAGTTCACCTATTTCCAGCAGGTCGGCGGCTTCGACTGCAACCCCGTCGCGGGTGAGATCACCTATGGCCTTGAGCGCCTCGCCATGTACGTGCAGGGCGTCGACCGCGTCTTCGATCTCAACTTCAACGGCCGCCACGATGCGCGCAAGCTGACCTACGGCGACGTGTTCCTGCAGGCCGAGCAGGAGTATTCGCGCTACAACTTCGAGCATGCCGACACCGACATGCTGCTGGCGCATTTCCGCGACGCCGAGAAGGAGTGCAAGTCGCTGCTGGCGGCGGGTGCCAGGGGCGAGGGCGACAAGCATTTGCTGGCGCTGCCGGCCTACGATCAGGCCATCAAGGCGAGCCACATTTTCAACCTGCTCGACGCCCGCGGCGTCATCTCCGTCACCGAGCGCCAGAGTTACATCCTGCGCGTGCGCGAGCTGGCCAAGTCCTGCTGCGGCGCCTGGCTCGCCACCGATGGGGGAAGGGCGGGGTGAGGCCGGCTGTCAGACGGGCTTCTGGTATATGGAGTTTTTGAGTGATGTCGATTGATCGCCGCATGTTCACGGTCGCGCTCGGAGCCGCTGTCACTGCGCCGCCCCTCGTTTCACGCGGCCTCGCCGATGCGCTTATCAAGGAGATGGCGGCACTGAAGCCCGGTGAGTTCACGTGGCATCCGGAGCGATCGCCCGAAGGGCCCGTGGCGATCGTCGTCTCGATCCCCGATCAGCGCGTGCACGTCTATCGCAACGGCATCCGCATAGCAGTCTCGACCTGTTCGACCGGCGCCAAAGGCCACGATACACCGACGGGCGTATTCACGATCCTTGAGAAGGACAAGAACCACCACTCCTCGACCTACAACAATGCGCCGATGCCGAACATGAACCGGCTGACGTGGAGTGGCATCGCCATTCACGCCGGCAAGCTGCCGGGCTATCCGGCCTCGCATGGCTGCATCCGCCTGCCGATCAAGTTCTCCGAATTGCTGTTCTCCATCACCCATGTCGGCACGGCGGTGATCCTCGCCGGCAGTCACAGCGATCCGCGCGAAGTTACGCATC
>CALFEM010000518.1 GCA_937950105.1 uncultured Alphaproteobacteria bacterium
TGCGCGGAGGATTGCGGCTATTGCAGCCAGTCCGCACACCACAAGACCGGCCTCAAGGCGTCGAAGCTGATGGAGGTCGAACGAGTGCTCGCGGAAGCGCGCAAGGCCAAGGCCACCGGCGCCACGCGCTACTGCATGGGCGCCGCCTGGCGTGAGCCGAAGGAGCGCGACATGGAGGCGGTCGTCGCCATGGTCGAGGGCGTCAAGGCGCTTGGGCTGGAGACGTGCATGACGCTCGGCATGCTCTCCGACAACGACATCGCGCGGCTCTCGCGCGCCGGCCTCGACTACTACAATCACAACATCGATACGAGCGAGCGCTACTATTCCGAGATCATCACCACGCGCACGTTCGGTGAACGGCTCGACACGCTGGCACGCGTGCGTGACGCCGGCATCAAGGTCTGCTCCGGCGGCATCGTCGGCATGGGCGAGGGCGCGACCGATCGCATCGACATGCTGGTGACGCTGGCGAACCTCGCGGAACATCCCGAAAGCGTGCCGATCAACATGCTGATCCCGATCGAGGGCACGCCGCTGGCAAAGGTCGAGCAGATCGACCCCATCGAGTTCATGCGCACCATCGCCGTCGCGCGCATCCTGATGCCGCGCTCGTATGTACGCCTCTCCGCCGGCCGCACAGACATGAGCGACGAGATGCAGGCGATGTGCTTCTTCGCCGGCGCCAACTCGATCTTCTGTGGCGAGACGCTGCTGACCGCCGACAATCCGGGCGAGGACAAGGACACCGCGTTGTTCCGCCGCCTCGGCATCGAACCGGAGCAGGCCGCGGCGGGTCACGATGCGGCGCACGAGGCTTGCGGCGGGCACGGCCACGATCACGATCACGACGAACACGGGCACGACGGCGAGGCGGCGCACGGATGCGGCTGCGGCGCGCATGCACGACACGCATAAGCGCTCGCTCGACGCGCTCGCCCGCCGCCAGCGATTGCGGTTCCTCGCGCCGCGCCGCGGGCTCGACTTCTCGTCCAACGACTATCTCGGCCTCGCGGAGGCGGCGGAGCTGCGTGCGGCCGCCGAAGAAGCCCTCGCGCGCGGCGTGCCGCTCGGAGCGGGTGGCTCGCGCCTCTTGCGCGGCAATCATCCCGAGCACGAAGCGCTCGAAGCGGACGCCGCGCGCCACTTCGGCGCTGAAGCCGCGCTGTTCTTCGGCGGCGGCTTCGTCGCCAACACGGCCATCTTCTCGACGCTGCCCGAGCGCGGCGACCTGATCGTGCATGACGCCCTGATCCACGCCAGCGTGCATGAAGGGTTTGCGGGATCGCGCGCGGAGCACGTCGCGTTCGCGCACAACGACGCCAGCGCCGCCGAGGACGCGATCCGCGCGTGGCGCGCAGAGGGCGGCACAGGACGGCCGTGGATCGCGGTCGAATCGATCTACAGCATGGATGGCGACGCCGCGCCGCTCGACGCTCTCGCCGAGGTCGCGCGCCGCCATGACGCGATGCTGGTCATCGACGAAGCCCACGCCACCGGCGTGCTCGGACCGCAAGGACGCGGCCTCGGCGCGCAACTCGAAGGCCGCGAGGACATCATCGCGCTGCATACCTGCGGCAAGGCGCTCGGCGTCTCCGGCGCGATCGTGACGCTGCCGGCGATCCTGCGCGACTACATGGTCAACCGCGCGCGCGCCTTCATCTACGCGACGGCCCCTTCGCCGTTGATCGCGAGCGTCGTGCGCGAGGCGCTGAAGCTCACCGCGACGAGCGAGGACCTGCGCGCGCGTCATGCCGCGCTCGTCGCGCACGCGGGCAAGCTTCTCGCGGAGGCGTGCGGCGTTCCATCCAGCGGGTCGCACATCCAGCCGGTGATCGTGCGCCACGACCAGCGCGCGCTGTCGCTCGCCACGCGTATGCAGGACGCCGGATTCGACATTCGCGCCGTGCGCCCGCCGACGGTGCCCGAAGGTACCGCGCGCCTGCGCATCTCATTCACGCTCAACGTGACCGACGACGATGTGAAGCGCATGGCCGATACACTCGCCGATGCCCTGCGCGAGGTGAGCGCATGACGCGCGCACTCGTCGTCACCGGCACGGATACCGACATCGGCAAGACGGTCGTCGCGGCGGGTCTCGTCGGCGCGCTCGGCGCGGACTACTGGAAGCCGGTCCAGGCCGGTCTCGACGGGGAAACGGATCGCGAGACGGTGATGCGGCTGGCACCGTGCGATGCCATACGCACCCACGAGGAAATCTATCGCTTGGCGACACCCGCCTCTCCGCATCGCGCCGCCGCGCTCGACGGCATCGAGATCGACACCGCGCGGCTCACACCACCGCACTCGACTCGACTGCTCGTCATCGAAGGCGCCGGCGGATTGATGGTTCCGTTGACGCCAAACGAGTTGCAGATCGATCTGTTCGCGCGCTGGCGCTTCCCGGTTGTGCTGGTGGCATCGACGCGGCTCGGGACCATCAATCACACGCTGCTGTCGATCGAGGCCCTGCGCGCCCGCGCGATACCGATCGTCGGCGTGCTGTTCACCGGGGAAGCGAACGACAACACCGAGCGCACGATCGCAGCGTTTGGCAACACTCCTGCGCTCGGCCGCCTGCCGCACCTCGCGCCGCTCGACAGCACGACACTCGCGGGTGCATTCTCGCACGCGATCGATGTGCCCGCGATCCTGAGCGCCATGGAGCGCACCCCGTGACAGCCTCGTCCTCGCCCGTATGGCATCCGTTCACGCAGCACGCGCTGATGCCTGACGCGACCATGATTACGCGCGGCGAGCGTGAGTGGCTGACGACGCCCGACGGCCGCGGCATCGTCGACGCCATCTCGTCGTGGTGGGTCATCACGCACGGTCATCGTCATCCGCGCATCGTCGAAGCGATCAAGATGCAGATCGATCGGCTGGATCAGGTGATTTTCGCCGGCTTTACGCACGAGCCAGCGGAACAGCTCGCAACCGCGCTTGTCGATCTCGCGCCGAAGGGACTTGATCGCGTGTTCTTCTCCGACAGCGGCTCGACCGCCGTCGAGGTCGCGATCAAGATGGCGCTCGGCACGTTCCACAATCGCGGTGAGAAGCGGCATCGCATCCTGGCGCTCGAGCACGCCTATCACG
Organism: uncultured Alphaproteobacteria bacterium; assembly: GCA_937950105.1. Lineage (GTDB taxonomy): Bacteria > Pseudomonadota > Alphaproteobacteria > Rhizobiales > Hyphomicrobiaceae > JAEUMD01. The sequence continues at coordinate 3,097 of CALFEM010000518.1, forward strand.
GCGACACCGTCGGCGCGATGTCGGCGGGCGCGCGCGGCGTCTTCTCTAATCCTTATGCGCCGCTGCTCTACGAGGTCACGCGCATTCCCTTTCCGCGCGCCGGCTACGAGCAGGCGACCATCGACGCCATCGACGCCGCCTGCCGCAAGGGCGACGTCGCCGCGATGATCGTCGAGCCGTTGATCCTCGGCGCCGGTGGCATGCTCACCTACTCGGCGCACACCCTCGCCGAGATGGCACACACCGTGCACGCGCATGGCGGCCTGTTCATTGCCGACGAGGTGATGACCGGCTGGGGCCGCACCGGCACTCTGTTCGCGTGCGAGCAGGCGAACCTCGCGCCTGACATCCTGTGTTTGGCGAAGGGCATCACCGGAGGTTCCTTGCCGCTGGCCGCGACGCTCGCGACGGAGGAGATTTTCCAGGCACACTGGAGCAAGGACCGCCGCCATACGTTTTTCCATTCGAGTTCCTATACCGCCAATCCTGTCGCCTGCGCCGCCGCCCGCGCCAACTGCGAAATCTGGCAGAGCGAGCCGGTGCGCGATCGCATCGCCAACGTCGCCGCGATGCAGACGCAGCGGCTCGCCGATCTCGCCGACGATGCGGATTTCATCAATGCCCGCCAGCTCGGCACCATCACCGCGCTCGACCTCGCCGCGCCTGACGCGGGCTACCTGGCCGACATCGGCCCGAAGCTTTACGCATTCTTCCAGTCGCGCGACGTGCTGCTACGCCCGCTCGGCAACACCATCTACGTGATGCCACCGTACTGCACCGAAGCCGCTTCGCTCGACCGCGTGTACGATGCCATCCGCGAGGCTGCCGATGCGTGCCTCTGACGAGGGAGCGATCACGTGAGAGCGCGCGGCGCGGAGATCACCGGGCTCGGGCACTACGCACCCGAGCATATCGTCACCAACGGCGAGATCGAAGCTCGGCTCGGCCTCGACGCAGGCTGGATCGAACGGCGCACGGGCCTGCTCGAGCGTCGCTTCGCGGCCGAGGGCGAGGCGCTGTCCGACATCGCCATCCGCGCGGGCGAGATGGCGCTCGCCCATGCCGGCATCGCGCGCGAGCAGATCGCGCTGACGATCCTCGCCACCTCGACGCCTGATCATCTGCTGCCGCCTTCGGCGCCGCTGGTGGCACACCGGCTCGGCCTCGCGCGCTCCGGCGGCATCGACATGGCCGGCGCCTGCGCCGGCTTTCTCTACGCGCTCGCATTCGCCGACAGCTTCGCACGCACGCACGGCAAGGCGGTGTTGGTGATCGCGGCGAATATCCTCTCGCGCCGCATCAACCCGGACGAGCGTGCCAGTGCCGTGCTGTTCGCGGATGCTGCGGGCGCCGTCGTCGTCACGCCGTCGAACCGCGCGGGCGCCGGCATCCGCGGCCTCTCTCTCGCCGCCGATGGGAGCGCCTATGATCTCATCAAGATCCCGGCGGGCGGCAGCCGCAGACCGTTCAGCGCGGCGCTCGAACCCGCTGACGTGCTCATGTCGATCAGCGACGGCAAGGCGGTGTTCACGCGCGCCGTCGCCATGATGGCCGAGAGCGCCCGCGCTGCCCTCGACGAAGCCGCTCTCACGACCGGCGAGGTCGCGCACTGGGTCCCGCATCAGGCCAATTCGCGCATCATCGAAGCGACGCGCCACAAGCTGGCGATCGAGCCGGAGCGAACCCTGTCGTCGGTTGCGCACTACGGTAACAGCTCGGCGGCGACGATCCCGTTCACGCTGTCGCTGCTGGCGGGCGAGCGCCGTTACGCACGCGGCGAGACCGTGCTGATGACGGCGGCGGGCGCGGGGCTCACCGGCGGCGCCCTCGTGTGGGGCTGGTGACGAAGCACGCGACTGCCCTCGCAAAACCGGACACCGCGTTCACTTCATGCGCGCGACAGCAGCACGGATGTCACGCGCCAACGCCGGTTCGAGATCACATTCAAGCGCCAGCATGTAGAACTCCTCGGCGCGCTGGCTCGGCGTCTCCGCCTTGCGCGCCAGCTCACGCACTTTGAGCATCACCTTGCGCGCGTCGATCTCGCCTTCCGGCGTGCGGTTCTCGACCTCGGTCACGAATCCCTTGATGACCGGCTGCGGCAGATCGGGACCGCAGATCATGTAGCGAAGGTATTTGAGGAAGCGCGCGTCCTTGTGCAGGACCTCTCCATCGAGCCCATCGCGCGTCCATCCTTCCATGATCGAAACATCACCCGGCGCCGCATGCGCGGCATTGCGCAGATAGTCGAGCCGGTGCGGCGGTACGGCGTCCCGATCGAGCAGCGAGGTGGCGAGAATGCCCGCAAGCTCGGCGTTCTCGGCCGTGCGCCGCTCGTCGAGGCCGGCCCCTGCGGGATCGAACACGATCGAGTCGAACAGCGCGATCTCGAAATTCATCAGCGTGACGTCCAGCACCGGCACTTCCTCCATCGTTTCGGAGGACGTTAGCAGCGCTGCGAGACGGCGCGACATGAGGCGCGAGCGCACAGGGCATGGACCGGACCGTACGAACGGAGCCGTCGCGATGAAGGCTCCATACTTCAGGTCTTGTCGGCTTTCTCGCGCGACAGCGAGTACAGGTTCTGCAGCAGGGCGTCGAGCCCGCCGCCCGCACCGTTGCCCGTGTGCAGGTCGATACGTCCAACCTTCTCGACCAGCTTTTCCAGCGCCTCGAGTTCCTTCAGCCGCAACAGCAGCGGATTGTCCTCCATCAGGCGCGAGGTATTGAGCAGCGAACGCGTTGCCGCCGTCTCCTCCTGCCGGCGGATCAGGTTCGCCTTCGCCACGCGCTCGGCCTCCACGACCTTGTTCAGCAGCTCGCGCACGTCGCCCGGCAGAATGACGTCCTTGACGCCGATCTCCTTCACTTCGGCGCCAAGCTCGGCGGCGCGCGCGGCGACGAAGCTGCGGACCTCGGAATCGATGGTGTCGCGCGCGGCGAGAATGTCGTCGAGCGTGCGCGTCGCCACCGCCTCGCGGATCGCAAACTGGATCAGCCGGTAGAGCGTGTTCGGCACGTCGCCCGAGGCCAGCGCCGCAGTCTCCGGATCAGCGATGCGATAAAACGCCGTCAACGTCACGCGAATGCCGACGCGATCCTTGGTCAGGATCTCCTGCGCCGTCACCTCGAGCGGCTGCGGGCGCAGATCGACTTTCTGCACCTTGACCGTGCGGCCCACCTGCCAGAACGCATGGCGTCCGGGCGCGAGCCGGCCTTCGAGCTTGCCGTCGACGAACAGCAGGCCCGCCTCGTGCTGCTCGACCGTCGCCGACAGGGCGGCGGGAACACGCGCAATGTCGATCTTGTCGAGGTGCCGTTTCGAGATGCGCATGTCGGCGGCGGTGTCGATCATCTCGACATCCACCTGCGTGAGCGTCTTCCAGAATGCGCGCGTGGTGTTTGGCAAGACGAGATGCTTCGGCTCTCCGTCGAACGAGACGATGGCGACCTCAGTCGCCGCCGTCTGCACAATGACGAGATGCTTCTCGGCAAGCGACGGCTGCGTCTTCTCGAACAAAAGGGCGCGCTCGGCCGGCAACTCGGCGCGCACGACCTTAACGATCTCCGCCGACAGCTTCCCCGCAGGATCGAGCATGCGATGGCGGCCAGGTTCCAGCAGCCGCTCGAAGCGGCCGTCGCGGTAGAGCAGGCCGCGCTCCTCGTCACGAACGACAAAGTCGAAAAACAATCCATAGCGGCGCATCGATGCGCTCCCTGAAAAAGGAAACCATCGCGTCTACTATCAGATTTCGCGGCAACTGGAGAAGAGCCGGCGCAACCTGCCCGCGCTGCATCACTTCGTTCAGGCCGGGGCGAAAGTGCAGACCGAGGCGATCACAAAATCCCGGCGCCGAGCGCCGCCGCTGTCGCCAGCCGTTCGCGCACGACGAGTCCGTCCAGGCCGAAGTCGGCGAGCCGGTAGCTGTGCTTGCCATGCTTTTCGCGCGGGTTCTCGGCCATGAACGCCTGCATCTTCGCCGCAAGCCCCTCGGGCGCCTGGTAGCCGAGCCGGCTGTAGACGCCACTGGCACAGCCGACCGGATCGCGCATGAAATCCTCGAACGCCACCCGCTGGACCTGGTCCGCCGGCAAGTCGCGAAGTCCGCGCTCCGCAAACTCCTTGGAGTAGGCCGAGGTCTCCAGCACGAACTTGCCGACCTCGTCGAGATCGACCTCGTCGGAGATCAGGCTCCACAATTGCGCGACGAGCGAAGCGAGCGATGCCACCGACTGCGCCGCGTCACGTTCCATGTAGACGATGCGCGCGTCGGGAAACAGATCGGAAGAGCGTCGTGTAGGGAAAGAGTGTAGATCTCGGTGGTC